>JAGWBV010000068.1:0-19226 GCA_021295715.1 Candidatus Poribacteria bacterium
CTCGTATTTTGCTGAGACGTTGAACAAGTCCGCGGCGTTATCGCGTGCAGCTTCGATGGGATCACAGACGGCAACGAGATCGGTATAGTCAAAATCAGAAAGGATTTTCATGTGACCGCGACCCCTACCGCCGCAGCCGATGACAGCAACTCGTAGTTTCGACATCATTTTCTCCTATGTGACGGTGGCTAAAAATAAAAGCGAAAATTATTTTAAGGAAAGATACATCGTTCCGAGAAACAAATTAGCAACAAAAGTACAAGCCTGCAACAACGGCGCAGGGTTTTTGATTGGGTGTTTCTTCAACTCGAACGCGAAAACCGTCAAAATTCTAACCGCGTCACCTATCCGCAAGGTAAAATTAAAAACGTCGGATGTGGGGTGCCTCCATGACTTCCCGCTGCTCAGAGGTCATATCCTCAATGTAATCGGGGTAGGTAATTTCGTGCGCCCCTATACCATAAGACTGGAACCCAGGACTGAACTTATAGAGCAGTGCGCGTCGTTGATGGCTGCCTTTCCACGGAAGCGTGCCGTGTGTTAAAGTCTCGGTGAAAATCACGGCATCACCAGCCTTGGCATTGACTTCAAGCACCTGATTTTGATATTGCTCGTACCGTTTCATACTACTCGGACACGGAAGGTTCGCTTTATGGCTGCCCGGGACAATTGCTAAACCTCCATCGCCGGGTCCCTCGTCAGCGAGCATGTATTCAACGACAGTCAAACCTGTGTATATGCGCCCATATTTGAAGAAGTAGGCTTCGGAGAAATTCGGACGTTCGATCCCACCACCGTGTAGGGTGCCACCTTCCGTGCCTTTTTCCATGGCGATTAAGCCCGGACCGTGATCGAGTCGATATTTTTGCCCTAAAATCTCTTCAAGGCAAGGTTTGACCTTGGTATGGACGAGCAAATTTCGAAACGGTTCACACCAAGGCTTTTCCCATGCAAGCATGCCGCCCATATCCATTCGGTGTGCCGTGCCAGCAAGTGCCGCTGAACCGCCTGATAGAGAGGTATCGCGCTCCCTAAGTCCTTCAATGTGATGGTCAATGGCAGCATTGCACTCGTTGACCTCTTCCGCCGTTAAAGCGTTTTCGACGATGAGGTATCCGGTCAAATCGAAGAGATATTTTTGATCTTCGTTCATTGGTGGTGCCTCCTTTTTTTAAATACCCGCAAGGCATTAAATCAAGCAATTCGTTTGGTGTCTCCTAAGATAGTATCAAACCCCGTAGCCCGTAAGCGTAGTAGCGGAGGGCGGATATAAGAGGTGTAGCCCATAGTTACTATACCCGTTTCTCCTCCGTAAGGTATGATTGAAAATCTGCAAGGTAAAATTAATAACCTGTTGCTTCTGCGACACTCTGAGGTCTACCCGTTGCGTCCCCTCCGAGCCACCGATACGGACGCGGATAGAGCGTTAAAGATCTGTCCTCAAGTGGAAGTTTAACGGGGGCACTGTTTCGGGTCGCGGAGAGTTTTGCGGCGATGGCAACCTCCAACGCCTGTCGGAGATCCGCGCCTGTAATCCACGGGTGACCGTTGCCATCAATGGCTGCTAAAAAGGAACGAATGGAACCGGTGAGGTAACTGAACTCACTCCACGGATACGGACTGTAATTGGGATCGATTCGGACGCGATTGCCGTGCGGGTCGTAGCGTCTGAAAATTTCTGGTGGATTCCAATCCCATCGGACAAGGCATTCATCCGTCCAAACGTCTACGCCACGACAAACTGTTGGAGTTCCAAAGACGTTGCATTCCAATCCATTCGTCAGAAGGAAGCGTCCGTTGATGATTAAACCTTCATCGGTTTCCGCATCTAATGCTTCAGGAGGGGTTCCCCATGCGATGATTTCCCCAACTTCAGCATTGGTGAACAGACGTAGGACGGAGATGTGTTGACATCCGCCACCAGAGATTTCGCCACCGAACCCGTAAACGCTCGCGCCTCTGATGTGCCCAAATTCGCCACTGCGTAAGCGAGATGCCGCCTCCTGGACCTCATTCATTGCCCGCTGTAGGTTGCCCCCGGCGAATACGATTCCCCGTTCAGCACATACCTCAACCATTGCATCGGCATCGCGTAGACACCCAGCAATCGGTTTCTCCGTAGAGATACCTTTGACACCGGCTTCGGCACACGCAATTACCACATCTCTCATGTATTTCGTGGGTGTGACGACCACGGCGATGTCTGGTACAATGTTCCGCAATAGTGTCTCTACGTCAGGATAAAGCGCGGCAACGGCAAAACGGGCACCGAGAACATCACGCCGTTGTGCATTGGCATCAACGATCGCGACGATTTCTGTATCGGGATAAGTGGTGTATGCTTCCGCGTAGTTTTGCCCCATCCGTCCACACCCGACGATGGCTACGCGATATTTGGTGTCACGCATTTTTAGGCTCCCTGATCGTGTATGTTATCAATCCCCAAAAAGTGTGTCAAGAAAAAATCGGGCAATCAGGCAGCGTACCCTTGAGAAAAGGTAGTCCCAAAAAACGCTCTTGTTTTTTTTTCGTGTTTGAAATATAATTAGCTTAATTGAAAACCTTTATTCACTTCGTGATTTCAAGAGGACTCTGCAACAATTGAATTGCTCTGATACATCGGAGGCGAGAGGAAAATGGAAAACAGACAGATCGAAAAACAACTCAATCGCTATGTACCAGATCTGAACGTACCTTTTGATAATTTGCAAAAACAGTTAGCTGCCTTCATTCAAGCGGAGCGGGAACAATTGAAAGCCCGTATCTTGAAAGGAGAAGACGGGTTCGCCGCTTGCAAAATTCACACGGAGATGTGGGATGCAGTCATTCAGAAGGTCTATGAGGTAGCCTCTTTTCAGGTTCGGGACGAATACCAGAAGCAGATCGACATGTTGAAGCAACTTCCAGACTTTGTCATAAGCGATTTAGAAACGGAAATGGAGGGATGGATGCCGGATGTCGCCCTCTATGGTGTCGGCAGTTACGGCAGAAATGAACTTTGCTATTTTTCGGACGTGGACGTTATTTATACCTCCTCTGTGGATTTAGAGGATATTTACGATGAGAGCACCCTCGAACTTATCCGATGGTTCTACGATTTTTTTGACAGTCTCCACTCGGTGATTCCGGGGTTTGAGTTCAGTTTTATCTATCGCCCCTTGACAGACATAGCCCAATGGAACTATCAAGATATGACTGCGTTGATCGATATGCGATTCATCGCGGGCGACGCATCGCTGACGGAACGCTTTCAGAAAGAGGTACACTCTGAGAAATCGGATATTTCGATTGTGCTGGATCTGTTGAAATCAAAAGCAGATTCTTTTGAAGCGTCTGAGGATACGATTTATCTCAATCAACCGAATGTGAAAACAGGACGCGGCGGGTTACGCACACTTCAGTACGCACTCTGGATATGCGGGCTTCCGAATTTTACTTCAATCCCTGAACTCTACGAACGCTATGATGAAGGGCAACTCATCCGGTCCCTTGATTTCATGTTCAAGGTGCGAAACCTTCTTCATGTTCTCGCCGATGCACCATATGACAACCTCACCTATCATCCTGAAAAAGGGGATGCCCTTCAAACACAAATCGCTGAAGTTCTCGGATTTACAGATGAAACCGATGACGGACGCTATGCGTTCATGGCAGAATATTATGCGATGGCAAAATATCTGCATTTCAAAGCAGAACTTCTGATCCGAAAGATGTTAGCAAACGGGATTCCTATTTCAGATGTCCTCGCGGTAAGAACAGACACGCTGTATTGCATCGACAACAACTTCGGTGAACTCGATGCAAATGAACTCTTTACGCTTTTCACCTACTTCCAGCAGTATGATTTTGAGATCGATGCGTCCCTTGCTACATTCATATCTCGGTATGTTCACGCGTTTAATTGGGGTTCCTTCAGGAACCGGATGGCAGAACTGATAAATATGCCGGGTGATGTAGAGAAGACCCTTACACGCCTACACAGGCTCAATATTCTATTCCATCTCGGAGAAGGGGGCGAACTTTTTGAAAAGGCAATGATGACACGGAGCGAACGCAGCCTTGACCCATATACAGTTGGAAAACATACACTCGTTGCGATTGGGCATCTCGATGAAATCCGCCGAACGGAACCGAGTAGTCCGTTTGGTGGGGGTGGAGGTTTCGGTTCGCCGACGGCACCGTCCCCCACTTCTGAATTAGAGGATCTCAATACGGCGTTTCGCTCACTCTCAGATTCGGCACCACTTTATATGGCACTCTTCCTGCACGATATAGACAAACCGGATCCAACCCATCCGGTGACTGGGGCAGAAAAAGCAGAACGCATCGCACCCGAATTTGGGTTCAACTCACAACAAACGGATGATATTTGTTTTCTCATCCGAGAACATCTGACCATGATAGAATTGGCACGCTATCATCATTGGGATGAAAGCACAATTTCCGAATTCTGTAAGAAAGTTAACTCGTTGGAACGTTTGACAGCTCTGTATCTCCTTACTTACTGTGATTCCAAAGCGAACGGTTCCCAGAACTTCAGTCATGTTGTTAAACACAATCTGAAAAGTCTATATGAGGTGGCTCGCACTCGTTTCGTTGGACAGGAAGAAACGCAGTGGGGTGCCTTTGCACCTGTTGAAGAGTTTCAGCAATTTCTTCATCACATGCCGGTTTCTTACCGTATCAGTGTCTCTCCTGAAGAGATAGCCATGCACATCAAGATGACATCACAAGCTGAAGCGGCATCTACAGAAACAGGCGCGACACCGAGCACAGGGATCACTCAATTTGTCGATCGACCCGGGTTTACGGAATTACACCTCTGTAGTCCGAGTCGTATTGGAAAGTTACACACGGTGAGCGGTCTCTTTTTTGCGAACGGCATAGATGTCCGAGACGCGCGCGTTTACACGAAACAGGATACCAACACTGAACTTGAAATCTATCGGCTTGTCCATCAGCCCCCACATCATCGGGGAGAACCGATGCCCCTCGATGAAGAACTCAAACGGGACCTCGATTTTGACATCCGCGGTCTCCTCGCAGAAGAGGTGACGCTTGAACAGATTTTTGAGAGACATTATGTCAACCTCTCCGAAACGTGGCAAGTTGATGATGTGAGCGTTGAGACAGCACGTAACTATTCAGAAATTGTCGTTATCGGTGAAGAAAAAGTCGGGTTTCTCCACTATTTCAGCGGTATCTTAACACAGCTCGGACTGAACGTTGAGATGTGTAAGTGTTCAGGATTAGGTGGACAGGCAATTGATCGGTTCTACGTCCAACCGGTGGCGGATCCGAAAGCGGTGCACGCCGATATCATGGCGGCACTGGAATCTGAAAACAGCATGTCGTCCTGATGGAAAATTCTTATTCATGCAGGTCTCCTTTCTGTATAGAACAAAGCGCGTCGCTCGTAATGAAATGGAGAGCGGATATAAGAAAGGTTTTTAATTATACCTTGCGGAGAAACAACGGGCATTTGGACTTTGACGTGCGTTGATCAAATCCGCCTGCGCCGATGTTGCAGGCTGCTGTCTTGGGTAAACCAAAACCCGTAGCCCGTAATGAAATGGAGGGCGGATATACGGAAAGGAAACCTGTCAAATTTGAAACCCACCTGACCGAACCGCAAGGTAAAATTAAAAAACCGCAAGGTAAAATTAAAAAATGAAAAAACGGATACTTATTACGGGTGCCGCTGGCAAAGTCGGCAGCGCGCTCTGGCAAGCATGGGAAAAACAGGATGCTTACACACTGACGTTGATGGATATTAATCCAATCACCGGTGCGAATTCGCGCGGGGTGCAGGCAGATATTCGTGACTACGCGGCGATGCAAGAATTGTGTCGCGATCAAGACGTATTGGTGCATCTGGCTTACGTGCGCCAAGATTCACTCGGAAAGGTACCCGGTGAAGTCAGCGACATCGGTGCGTCCATGACGCTGTTTGAAGCTGCACGAGAAGGCGGTGTTCAGAAAATCATATATGCGAGCACAAACCACGTTTCAGGATGGAATGAGCGATTGAATTCTCCACCTCGTTTCTCAACAGGCGATCAGTTTCGTCCCGATGGGTGGTACGGTGCGATGAAGGGTATGGCAGAGATTGCGGGACGGTATCTCGTTGATGCACACGATATGCGATTCATTAGCTTCCGCATCGGAACTTTCAACGGCACGTCCGAACCGAATGGGATACGGTGCTGTAGCACATTGCTGACCCCACGCGACTGTGTGCAACTCTTCGGTCGAGCTGTGGACTACGAGGGACCGGTCAAATATCTGATCACATACGGACGTTCAGCGAATTCCGACGGGTATCAGCAGAGTTATCTCGACATCAGCGGAGCGGTTGAGGTCCTGGGGTATCAACCGCAGGACAATTTGGTTAAAACGCATCTTCATAAATTTTTGGAGGAACTGTAAAACACGAAGCTACGCTTCCTCCGCAAGGTAAATTAAAAATGAAGCTTCAAAGACGTTAGCATGTAATGAAATGGAATGCGGATTTAAGGGATCCACGTAAGAATCTAAATGCCCGTCATTTCCCTGCAAAGTAAAATTAAAAAATGCGTGAAAATCCCGACTACAACGACCTTTACTACCAGAATACAACTGTCCACTCCCAAATCATCGACATCGTGACAGAGCGTGCTGTGCCGTTAGGTGAGTTTCCTAAGCCGATTGATTGGGAAGCGTTTTTTGGGAACCCACATCCGGTAGAAATAGAGATTGGATCCGGGAAAGGGCGTTTCCTGCTTGAAGCATCAAAACGACATCCAACGGTTAACTATATCGGCATCGAACGGGCACAAAAGTACGTCGCCTTGACACAGGAACGGTTTAAAAAGCATATACGGCATTTCGGCGTGGACAGCGCGTCAGGAACGTTTTCTAATGTTCGTCTTGCGTGGACAGATGCCAGCTACTTCTTAACACGGTATGTACCAGCGGAATCTGTTCAGGCACATCACATCTACTTTCCGGACCCATGGCCCAAAAAGCGGCAGCGAAAACGACGGATTTTTCGGAATCAAGACTTTCTGTCGGCACTGACATGCACACTCAATCCGAATGGCGGTAGGCTTTATATTGCCACGGATCATGCGGAATATTTCCAAGAGATCCAGGAGCGTCTTGCCGGTTTACCCGTCCTGCGTCCTGTTGAAACAGACACCAGTCCAGATGGGGATATCGCAACCAACTTTGAAATGAAATACGTTTTGGAAGGCAGGAATATCTATCGGGCGGTTTATGAGAGATTAAAAGATGAAGTCAGAAGAACGTGAAAACGCCAGAAAAACGCAGTCACTGCCTGAATTATGGCAGTCGCTCCCGAATGTGCCCGGGGTTTATCTGATGAAAGCCTCCGACGGCACTGTCATCTATGTCGGGAAAGCGATCCGTTTGCGGACTCGGGTGCGTTCCTACTTCCGGGAGAAGTCTGCACACGCGTTGACATCACAGATGATGCGGTATGTTACCGAGGTTGACTACATCGTCACAGCGTCCGAAGTAGAGGCACTGATATTAGAAAACAATCTGATTAAGGCGCATCAACCGCGCTACAATGTAAAACTGAAAGACGATAAACGCTACCCGTATCTACGCGTGACCGCCAATGAACCCTTTCCCCGCATCCACATCACGCGTAAAGCTGAGAACGATGGGACGCGATATTTCGGACCGTTTGTCCATGTTCGTTCAACCCGCCAGACACTCAAACAATTGACGAAATTGTTTCCCATCCGCACCTGTACCCTACCTCTTGAGGAGATAGGGAATAAGTATCGGGTGTGCCTCGACTACCATATCGGACGCTGTCCTGGTCCTTGTGCAGATAAGATTGATGTGTCAGACTACGATGAGATCGTTCGGAAAGTGTGTCAGTTTCTTGGTGGAAATACAGATGCTGTGGTCAAAGAATTAACGGAGCAGATGCAAGCTGCCGCCGAAGCACTCGACTTTGAGACGGCTGCGAAGTATCGGGATACACTTAAAGACGTTCAACAGGCAATTACAACACAAAACATGGACAGTGTTTCCGCTGCAGATGAGGATGTCATCGGTATCGCTGCGAGAACTGAAATTGCATGTGTGCAACTTCTACGGGTGCGAGATGGTAAACTCCTTGAACGTGAACATTACTATCTCAACGATGCGGACCCAGAATCGCTCGCTACGGCGTTAAGTGCCTTCATTTCACAGTATTATCAAAACGCTGTTTTTGTCCCTAAAACTGTTGTCTTGCCGATGCCGATTGAATCGATGGAGTTGATTGAAAATTGGCTCAGCGAGAAACAGGGGAACCACCGCGTTGGATTGCATGTTCCAAAAGCAGGTAGACTCAGAAAGTTGCAAATTTTGGCAACGAAAAATGCCGAGATCCTTCTGACGCAACGTGAACAGAATGTGGTTTATAGTAGCGGTGTGGAACCAGCACTCGTTGAACTACAGGAATTGCTTGGGTTAAAACATCCGCTCCGACGCATTGAGGCTTACGATATTTCCAACCTCGGTGACAGGTTTGCGGTCGGATCAATGGTAGTCTTGGAAGATGGAAAACCGGTTTCAAATGAATACCGTCGGTTCAAGATCCGCTCCGTTAAAGGACAGAACGATTTTGCGATGATGCAAGAGGTCATCACGCGTCGTTTCCGCCGTGCGCTCGCAGACGATGAAAAATTTAACACGCTGCCAGATTTGATACTGATTGATGGTGGGAAGGGACAGTTGAGCGCAGCACAAACGGCTATGAACTTTTGCCGCAGCTTGCAAGGCAAAACTTGCTCTTCAAAAGACGCGTCATCTCGGCTCCCTGATATTCCGTTGATTGCACTTGCAAAGCGAATTGAAGAAATTTTCGTTCCCGGTAAATCGGAACCGATTGTATTGCGTGAGGATAACCCGACTTTACACATGATCCAGCGGCTACGGGATGAAGCACACCGGTTTGCGGTTACATATCACCGGCGACTCCGTCAGAAATCGCTGAGTGTATCGGTGCTTGACGAGATCCCGAACCTCGGTCCGAAGCGAAAACAGGCACTACTCCAACATTTCGGTTCAATTGAAGCGATCCGAGAGGCGAGTTTGGATGGGTTACTCTCTGTGAAAGGGATTCCACGCAGCGTCGCTGAAAACATTCGGAAGCATCTTTAATCTACTCGCTTGCTATGGGGCTGGACTGCACGAATGCGGGCAATTTGTTCGATCCGATGCACGGATATGGGCAGTTTCAATACCCGGGTTAGCGGACCGTAGTGTTTTTTGTTGGCATACTATTTGCAACGAAGGAGTCATGAGCTCTTCAAGACACTGCGTAAGTCTTAAGAAAAACAAAACATGCGAGAAAGAAACATCAAAATCATCACAATCTTGCTCATCCTATTGAGCGTTGCAGCGTTGCACATAAAACTCTACCGCTTCGCGGAAGTGACGCATGACGGTGCGTTGCAGGTGTTAGTCTGCTTAGGTCGCGTTATTAACATAGATACAAGCGACGAGGCGGATCAGGTTTTATCCGTCCGTATTCTCTCTGGACAGTTTCGCGGAGAGACTGTTCAGGTGAACAACGTTTGGACGGGACGCGCCTTCGGAGATCGCGTCTTACATAAAGGGGATGTGCTGTTTCTGGACATCCCGCTCCGAGACCCGATGCGCCCGAAAATTGACACCGTATCCCTGCGCGAGTACTTCCGAACACCGTTCCTGCTATATCTGGCGGGTGTGTTAGGCGTCTTGATGATACTTGTCGCGGGAATGAAAGGGGTCCGCGCGATTTTGACCCTGTTTGTCACTGCCTTCGCTGTGCTTTACCTACTCGTGCCGCTGACCATCAGTGGCTACAATCCGATCGCAGTTGCCCTTTTAATTGCCACCTTACTCACGTTCTCGACCTTCTTCCTCATTACAGGATTTAGTTTTAAGGTAATTTCCGGTATGCTTGGGACGCTCGGAGGCTTGGCGGCTGTTGGTATCCTATCCATCCTCAGCCAACATGCGATGGCATTGACTGGGTTAGCACAAGAGTTCGGTTTCCTGGAACTCGGTGTCGCGTTATGGCGGACACCCGCATCACATCATTGGAATTTCACAGGGATTTTGTCTGCTGGTATCATCTTAGGTGCAGTCGGTGCCATGATGGATGTAAGTATGTCCATCTCTTCAAGCGTCCATGAAGTCAAGCAGGTGAATCCGAACATCACCGTTCAGCAAGCGATCCGCGCTGGACTCAACGTGGGCAGAGACATTATGGGAACAATGGCGGATACGCTCATTTTTGCCTATCTCGGTGCGCACATGATGACGATGTTATTACCACGCATTGATTTCCCAGAAGTCGGTATCCTCTATCCATTTCTCCGTCTCGTCAACGATGAAGCCACAGCGGTTGCGATTGTCCAAGCCGTCGTAGGCACTATCGGGTTGGTGCTCACGGTTCCAATTGCGGCATCCGTTGCTGGATTCCTTACCCAGTACACGAAGGTAGACAAATCCGAAATTCACGAGGATCTACCATCCGAAGAAGAATTGGAGGAATTGTTCCGGGCCGATCCGCCACGTAGTAAAGCCCGAATCGCTGTCCCTATCGCAATGGCTATCGTTCTGATCGGCACAGTTTTTGTGTACTACCGCACACATGAACTCTCCGCAACGGTTTTGGAGCAACGGGATGCAGATGGAAACTCTATTGGTAAATCGGAATACGCGAAGGGCAGAGTCGTTCAATTGCTTGAATCGAGTGGAAATCTTCTTTTTGAGATTGACAGGAGTGCCGCAAGTGATCTGGATAATCGGACTGTTCCGAAGGTCTTGCGTGAGGCGTTCAGCAACCATAAAATCCCGCTTTCGGACGAACTCACGGTTTCGGTTAAACCGTGGAAGGACAGTCGCTGGCTCCTTTCGGATACGAAATACGAGCAGACCTATAGTATCAGGGCAATAAAGGACGGAGAGAAGAATGTTCTCAATGTCTATGCGTCGAAAATAGAACATCATATCCTCGAAGTGGAAATGCTGAGCGGTATGTACAAAGGTAGACGCTTGATGTTACGGAACATCGTGAACCACAATATGCCGTTGCTGAGTATTCCTGCGGAACCGGGAGATGTTATTCTCTGTCGTGTTGCTGGGGTCCCTGAACAGGTGGGTCTCGTCAACATTGTTCAAGATTACGGTAGAGACCGGTTTCTGATCTGGATAGTGGGTGGGATGCTACTCTTAATTATCCTCGTAGGAAGGATCGAGGGGATACGAACGGCGTGTGCAATGCTGATTTCCGCCGGGGTTATCTACTTCTTCATGCTGCCGCTAATTTCGGGAGGTGCGAATGCGGTGTTCATCGTAACGCTAACCTCCGGTGTCGTGGCGTTTGTGTCGCTGGTATTCGTGATTGGTCCGAGTCGGAAAACCTTTTCGGCGGTACTTGGAACAATGGGTGGTATCTTAGTTGCGGGTTTGATTGTCCTGTTTGCGCAGCAGCACCTGCATTTTTCTGGGTTAGAGAACGCAATTTCAGCGGACATTGTAGAGGCGACGCGCACCCCACCCTTCGATTTTGTGCAGATCCTCTTGGCAGGCATGCTGATGGGTGTATTGGGGGTCGCTGTTGACGGCGCGATTGAGGTTGCATCGAGTATGGAGGAAATTCGCAAGGCAAATCCGAACATGCCGACGTGGCGGTTGATCTCTTCAGGCTTGAACGTTGGAACAGACATTCTCGGGACGATGGTGAATACGTTGGTTTTCGCTTATCTCGGCGCGGAGTTGCTGCTCGTTGTCACAATTACAGCACCGAATCTGGACTTTTTCAAATCGCCACCCGTGCAGATGTTGAGCATCGGTGTTGTATCGGCGGAAATTGTCCGGTTGCTCGCTGGGACACTGGGCCTGGTGCTTGCGATTCCGATTACGGCAGTAATCTGCGCGTTCTGGAACCCGAAGCAGAAAGTGTAGTGGCTACTGCGGGCACCACGCCATGACCGTGCCAAAACTTGCAAACATACTGTTTTCACCGCTCGTTAGGATTCGCGAACCTTGAACGACAACCCGCGTGTCGCGGCTCGTGATTTTGTAACTCACAGGGGCATCCTTCGCGATGAGCGGTTCGCCGTCTTCAGTCTTGAGCATATCCAGCCGATAATGCACGGAACGGTGCGCTGGCACTTCAAATTCACAAGAGACGTTTTCCAACGTCGGCTCCTCATAAAGCACTTCAAGCAGACAACACGTCCCTCTATCAGCGGTATTGGAGATACATATAGATTCATGCGAAAAATACCCGCCGCCATGCGCTTCCCATTCCTGCTCGGCTGGGGTTAATGCTGCCATATAGCCATCCGGGATAATCCAGACATAAGCCCCATCGCCATCCGAACTATAGCACTTGAGTGCGTCGGTTATTGCTTCCGGATTTTTGTGAACCTCCTTTCTGTCAACGACGAAAAATCTGTCGTACAACGCAATTCCCGGTACTGATTGTGCCTGTTTTAATTCGCCTTGAACGGTGAACCACAAACATGTGGGTGACAGCATGTCAATACGGCTTACACCTCGTGAAGCGAGCCAATCACCAAAGGCATTATTCAGCAGTGCCGTCAAAGTGTCCAGATGTACAAGACCCGCCTCTCCATAATTATTAATTGTGTTCATTAAGGTTTCAAATGTCATTGTATTGTCCTCTCTTTTGTCTCTGTCACAAACCTCGCCATACGAATCACACCATCCAGCGTTCACCAATACCCAAGAGTGCCATTAATACCTGCAAAAGCACGCTCTCTGGATCGGTTCCGACAAACTGTCGGTGCGTATCGATATAGGTGCCGTAATCGGCTGCCCATTCTCGAAAATAGGTTTCGTATTCCCAACCGTTCGCAGTCTGGCGAAATACAGTCCTATCTGGATATGGGAGTTTCTGGGTTAAGAGTTGCTGTAGTTGCTCGGAGGTTGGTATCCATATACCCTCGGTGTTTTCTACTTTGGGCTGGAGTGCCTGAATTTCAGGGTGACGGCATCGCTCTAAGTATGCTTGGGAGTGTTTCTGTGTTTCGGATGGATTCATAGGTTGGTAATCGGATGATTGGTTGCCGTTTTTAGAGTATCCCACCCTCTCGTGTTATACTTCGGTTTCGTCGTTTTCTGTGGTGGATGCCGGAACCGCAGGATTCAAGCGGGAATGATGCATTGCCCAATAGACTCCTACTGTAACGACACCACCAACGAGCGTAGCCAGACACCAGATTGCGGACCTACACCTGCTATAGCCAAGGCTTGACTGCGCTTCAAGCGGGCTGCATTTCGGTAGACTGCCACGGCAAAAATGATATGCACCACAGCTGTAAAAATGCTAACACCAATCGCAATCGTAAAAATGCTTGTCGAATGTGAATCTGTGAAATTAAATTCCATTTTGAACACCTCCGTGTTAGTTTCAAGAACATTATACGGTGCGAGCGTTTCAATGTCAATATTTTACAAATTTCTGTCACCTTTTTACAGACATGACGTATTACAAAATACGTCATCATATTTTTTCAAACTATCAAAAATCTTGAAAAATCAAGGAAGGAAAATCCGATGAATTTCCTGATAGTACTTTCCGTTTTTTGGGTGAGTGTGCTCGTCAAGTTTTCCAGATATCCATAAGTCCGGACAGCATTTCAACACCACCCAATACCAGCAAGCGCGGATAATAAAGCGTGCTTGTTAAAATTCATTTATTATCACATATTATTTGGGCAGGCTCCGCGCCTGCCCACTTGCGTTAAACTAATATCCGCACAGCAAGCCTGATACACTTTGACAGCAGTGGGCTTTTATGTTACGATAAGTGATAAATTATTTTCGTGCTTTAGGATGGAAATATGAAAATAAAAGAGATTCAAGCTGAATTAGCAGCGTTAAAATTAGACGGATGGCTCTTATACGATTTCCGTGGGATAAATCCGATTGCACAGAACGTAGCAGGCTTGGCAGATGCACATATCACACGCCGATGGTTCTGTCTGATTCCTGCACAGGGTGAACCGCGGTGGCTGGTCCATAAGATTGAAACATCTAACTTCGTCGGTGTCCAAGGAAGTGTCGCACTCTATGCTGGCTGGGAAGAACTTAACGAAGCCATCCGCGCCTTACTCGCTGGTGCTAAAACCATTGCCATGGAGTATTCACCAAACGCCGAAATCCCTTATATTTCACGGGTGGATGCCGGCACCTTGGAGTGGATTCGTTCGATGGGAATTGAGGTGCGCACATCTGCAGAACTCGCGCAACGGATGGAAGCGCGTTTGAGCGAGGCACAGGCAACCGGACATCAGGCTTCTGCACACTCAGTGCTGCAGGCGAAAGACTTTGCCTTTGCATGGATCGGTTCACAACTCCGTTCCGGAAAAACAATTACGGAATATGACGTTCAGCAAGTGATTCTCGGACAATTCGATGAGATGGACTTAGTTACGGATCACCCACCTATCGTCGCTGCGAATGCGAAGAGCAGCGATCCGCATTACGCTCCTACTTCAACAGACACGCAAAAGATCAAAATCGGAGACTTTATTTTAATCGACTTATGGGCAAAACAGAAAGATCCAGATGCAGTCTTTGCAGATACAACGTGGGTGGCTTATGCGGATACAACGGTTCCGGCGAGATATGTGGAAATCTTCGATATTGTCAAGGAAGCACGGGATAGAGCCGTGCGATTCATCCGAGAGAAATGGGCTGTCGATGAAACGATTTACGGTTATGAAGTGGATGACTGCGTCCGAGAATATATCACCGAAAAAGGATACGGTGAGTTCTTTATTCACCGCACCGGACACAACATCGGTACTGTTATCCACGGAAATGGTGTGAATTTAGATAACTTAGAGACACGCGATGCACGTGCCTTGATTTCTGGTATCTGTTTCTCGATTGAGCCTGGCATCTACCTCACCGATTTCGGCGTTCGGACAGAAATTGACGTTTTCTTAGCCGCTCGAGGGAAAGACGGCGTAAAAGTGACAACCGCGCCCGTTCAAAATCGGGTATTGCCGTTGCTGTAACCTGATAATTCCGTTTTTTCAAATCAGCGAGAATGTGTGAAAGGTAGACGCGTGCGTTAAGAATCCACTGTTCTGCATACGCGATGGAGAGCAAGCGAAGTGCCATCGTTAAACGCGGCGAGTCGAGGAGCCACTGTCCCGCATACTCGGCATAGTCCGCATCAACGAGTCCCGCACTACCGAGTGAGTAGACGACGTAGCGTTTATCGTCTCGCATCTCCAGTCTTGGGGCAAGCGGCGAGTCGAGATTAAGATTTTTTGTACCATCAATCTCAAACCCCCAAAAAAAATAATCCTCATTGTGTCCGAGGTAGCCAACCTCTACATCAAGTCGATGCCTATCTTTCGTGAGAATCGGGATCGCCTCCATGTCGCGTTTGATTAAAACCGGGTAGATCGCTGCGAAAAAGATTTGCTCAAACCCGAGCGGTTGATGCACATGTTTTAGGATGTCCAAAAGGATCTGTGCATCTTCGATGCGTTGCAGTTCTAAACAACTTCTTGCGAAGACTTCATCACGGACTGTTCGCATTTCAGTCGGGGTACTGGGATCAAGGGGTTGGAGTTGGCGCGTCATTTTGAAAATACGTCGGCGTTTGGGCATAATTCGCCAAAGCACCCAATTCCATAAAGTCTGCCATGTCCCGCCTTCCCCTAATTGATTGAGCAGGGCTTGCAGGCTGAAAAAGAAGCGTTGGAATATGTTTTGAGAGGGGAGACTTCGTTGTTCGTTCGTCATGAGTTCATACGTTATAGAGCCGTTTGGTGCAAATTTGACTTTTCGCCGGGAATATAGTATAATATATGTTGCCAATGATAGAGTCGCCGGAGTGGTGAAATTGGTAGACGCACGGGACTCAAAATCCCGCGGGCCCTAGGTCCATGTCGGTTCGAGTCCGACCTGAAGCCATCGCCTTTTCTGTTTGGGTTACATCGCAACGATTTCACGCATCCGCTTCGCGAGGTCAATTTGCGCGTCCCTATCGCCACCGACCTCGTGGATAACATAGCCATCGTAACCAATAGCACGGAACGCGTCCATAACCACCTGCCAATCTGTATCACCATCTAAGAGGTTGACAAACTGGTGTGCGCCGCGGGAGAAATCCTTGAAGTGCACCCGCTTGATACGATGTGCGAGTTCGCGAATCCAATGCTCAGGATAGCCATAAGCCATCATATTCGCGGTATCAAGATAAGTCCCTACCCAATCACTGTCTACCTCATCTATAATATCGCGCATCTCTTTCGGGCTAAGCAGGAATTTGTTCCAGACGTTCTCAAGTCCGATCGCGACTTGGTGTGTTTCCGCGGCAGGTGCGAGATCTTTCAGGACACCAACGAGGTTATCCCAGACCTGTTGGTAAGTTCCGTCAGCAGTAAGTTGTCCCGGATGGAGTAAAATACCACCGACACCGAGCGCCCCTGCAACTTCCAAACCGCGGGCAAGAGAGACCGCGCCTTTTTCGCGTTGGGCGGCATCCAAACTGAGTAAATTCCCGCGATCGGCGTAGCCTGCCGTGATACTACTGATTTCAATACCCGCGTCTTCACACTTCGCGGCAATGCCGCGTAACTCCGTATCGTTCATATTGATGTCGGTGTCTTGTCCTTCACCAAAAGTGAGTTCAACGGCATCGTAATTGGCATCTTGACAGAGGGCAAGCGTATCGTTGAGAGACATACCGCCAAGGATAATTTGGGTAACGCCTATCTTCATTTCTTCTCCTTTTCGATGTGAAATTGCGTGGCTGTTAGAGATTGTATGCAGAGGTGCCGAGTTTCGAGACATTGTGGACACCGAATAGCGACATAATACGCGTCGTTGAACACGGTATCAATCAAATTGTTGTCTGAGCGATCCACCAATGGATTCCCGAAAAACTGGTCAAGCACTTCGTACTCCCTGTCACAATCTGGACAGATTTGTAAATCGTGCCCGATGTCCGTCTGGTCGAGCCATCGCATTGTCAACGCCTTTCTCAGGAAGAAACCAAAAATTCAGAGACCGATTTGAGATAGCGGTTCGGCAAACGTGCCTTGACGTGAACGGCTTCCGCTGCGTATTCAGTATCAAGCACTATGCCGTGTTTATGCAGTAAGTCGAGCACCCTTCCCTCCGTATACGGAATACAGAGAGAGAGCTTCATGCCACGTTCAGCAAAACGCTGTGCCAAAGCATCTATTAACGCTGGAACGCCATCGCCACGTTGCGCTGAGATAGGCAGGGCATCGGGATATTGACACTGTAAGATGTGCAATTCCTCATTATCACTTTTAAGTCTATCAATTTTATTGAAAACCATGAATATCGGGATGTCCGTAGCGTTCAATTCTTCAAGGACAACGTTCACAGCAGCTATCTGTGCCTCTGCTTCGGGATGACTCACATCAACAATATGCAACAAAAGATCCGCCTCTAAGACTTCTTCGAGCGTCGCCTTGAATGCAGCAACTAACTGGTGTGGCAATTTCTTGATAAATCCAACGGTGTCGCTCAACAGAATCTGCTGTTTGTGTGGCAAATCCAACTTCCGGGTGGTAGAATCTAAAGTTGCGAACAATTTATCTTCAGCCAAAACGGTTTCGCCTGTTAACGCGTTAAATAGCGTTGACTTCCCTGCATTGGTATATCCCACGAGAGATACTTTGATTTTCTCAGACCGATTTCGCCGCTGCGTATGACGCTGTTTTTCAACGGCATCCAATGCCTTTCGCACATGTGCGATGTTCCTACGGACCCAACGTCTGTCCATTTCAAGTTGCGTTTCACCGGGACCCCGGAGGTGCCTACCACCGCCACCGCCCGTTGCAAGTCGTGAGAGGTGTGTCCACATCCGCGTCAGGCGTGGCAGTGCGTATTCGAGTTGCGCCAATGCGACTTGTAAACGTGCTTCTTTGGTGAGTGCCCGTTGCGCAAAAACCTGAAGAATGAGTCCTGTTCGGTCAATTGTGGCAACCTCAAGTGCCCTCTCAAGATTCCGATTCTGCGCGGGTGATAATTCTTCGTCAAAGATAATTGCGTCTGCGTTTAACTCTTCAATGAGCGGCTTGAGTTCTTCTTCAACCTTTCCTTCACCAATGAAATACGTTGGATTTGGTGCGTTACGTGGTTGAATTGTCACAGCGACCACCTCAATGCCAGCAGTCTCTGCGAGCTGCTGGAGTTCTTGCAGCGATTCTTCGGTTTCGTGCATCAAGTTATTTCGGAGTTTCACGCCTACCAATATCGCCCGTGAGGGCGGATTCGGTGCACGGGTATCGTAAAGTTCTGGCATCAAGAGACTCCTTTCCTTAATCCTGTGGGTATACCGAGGCAGCGTGCCAAGGTTTTCCTAATAGTATGGTTCTTGATAGGATAGTTTATCAGATTTGCGTACCGTTTTCCACTAAAATCCAATTCTGCGAAAAAACTTCAGATTTTTAGCAAAACATTATTTTCGTCAACTTTATTGGAGTGCCTATCGTTTCCTATGTATGTCTTGGAGATAGTTGTCGGCTTATGAAGAAAAAGGAACCTACAGTTTTTCTTGCACACAAGTCAATTCTATGGTATACTTAACACCACGATGAAAAATGCCAAAAATCCCACTACTCCAGTGATCACTGTGAACCGAAAAGCGCGGTATGATTATCACTTGCGCGATCGGTATGAAGCCGGTGTTGTTCTGCAAGGGACCGAAGTGAAGGCAATTCGCGCAGGGCGGCTTAACCTCGCAGATAGTTACGCACAGATAACAGACGGAGAAGTGTTCCTGATCGATGCCCATATCGGTCCTTACGAACATGGGAATATGGCAAATCACGAGCCGAAGCGGAAACGGAAACTCTTATTGCATCGGCGAGAAATCATCAAACTTGAACGCTCAATCCGTTCAAAAGGGATGACTATCGTTCCAACACGTGCGTATTTTAGCAACGGTAAGGTGAAACTGGAGTTAGCTGTTGCGTTAGGTAAGCAGCTTTACGATAAACGCGACAAACTTGAGCGTGAAGCGAGCGCGAGTGAGATACGAGCATACAATTGACTCGGCTATCTTGCCGACTGCTGAAGGCTGACGACTCTTCTGGGGGTGTAAAGGTTTCGACGAAGGTAGATGAGATATAGGTTGCATGCCGAGGTCTCCGCAGGCCTCGTTAAATAGGCGGAACATTTATAAATGCTGATGAAGAATT
>JAGWBV010000068.1:19366-34727 GCA_021295715.1 Candidatus Poribacteria bacterium
TTAAAACCTGTGATAAGCATGTAGTAGCCTCTATTGAAATGCCTTCGGACGCGGGTTCGATTCCCGCCACCTCCATTTTTACTGTGTCATCCGGTGTTCACCCATTACACATTGCTTGCAAAATGACATGGCTGAATTTGCGAACATGCCACCTCGCATTCAAAAGATTGTGCAAGCGCATCTATGTGAAGATGAACACATCCGCTTGTGCCTTCTCGGTCGCTCCAACCTACTGCGTCCAGACTATGTTTTCATCACCACGCGCCGAGTGCTGGTCTTAGATGAGCGATATATAGGCAGTTTCACTGTCTCTTATGCAAACGTTCGATGCAACTTATTATTCACGGAAATCCGTGGTGTCAAGCTAATTCGGGATTTCAAGCACCGACTTCTTCGCCAAGCAAAACTTGAAATTAGTATCGTCCGTAATGTTCATTGGATCGACAATATCAACTTCCGTTCAGCACAATGTGCCTACGCGTGCATCGCCGAGCAACTCACAGCATAAAAATGGATGCCATGATAGAATTCCTGAATTATCTCATCGTTTCGTATAATGTCTGGTTTACAGCCCCTTTAGCGATTGTGTTCTTATTGGCACTCTTTCGACTTGCCACCGGAGCGATGGATTTTGGGGATGTAGATGCAGATGTTGATATGGATGCAGATGTTGATATCGACGCGGACGCAGATGTAGATGCTGATATGGATGCAGATACAGGCACTCAGAGTCCTTCCTTCGGGGATGTGTTCGGATTTCTGAACGTCGGTAGGGTCCCCTTGATGATTGTGCTGATGTCGCTATTTGTGACGTGGGGGATTTCTGGGCTCATTGCGAACGCATTTCTCAATATCCCCGAGAACCCACAGTGGGTTTGGATATCGTGCATCATTGCGTTTTTCTGTTGTCTTTTAGGAACTCGCTATATCTCCATCGCGCTTTCAAAACTGTTCCCAGAGAGCGAAAGAGCCATCAACGATGTTCAGCTCCTCGGTTTAAGAGGGCGCGTGATTAGCGGACAGATCACAACCACCTTTGGGACTGCTCGCGTCCAAGTTCCGGATGGACCGGAATTGACTGTTAGTTGCCGTGCCGAACCAGATGAAGTCACTCCTGTCAAAGGGGATACTGTCATTCTCATAAATTACGATCAAACAAAACGAATCTTTGATGTAAAAAAAAGCGAAATGGATCTGTGATAATGTATGGTTGTCAGTTACATTATGGTAAACCAGAAAAATAAGCAGACATTCTCCCCTCCCCGGGTAGGCGAGGTTTCTAACCTCGCCTCTTTGGAGTGTCTCATTAATTCTAAACTTTACCATAGTTATTAGTTATCGGTTATCGGTCTTCAGTTAAGAGGGCTCCGCGTAACAATTCACATCTTTCTGGGGCAAGTTTGGGTAGATTGTTGAAAATAGTCTTTTAACCGACAGCCGCCGACTGACACCCGACAGCCATTAAAAAAGGAGAACTAAAACATGTTGGATGCCAATTTATTCATCACTATTGTCGGCAGTGTGATTGCCTTACTGGTCATTTTTCTGTTAGTCTATCGTTCTTTCTACAAAAAAGCACCAGCAGATTCGGCATTGGTCATCTCTGGAGGACGTAAAAAGCGTGCCGTCTTTGGTGGTAGCCTCATCAATCCACTTACGAACACAAGCCAACTTATTTCCCTGAATACACTCCAGCTCCCCGTCGAACGAACAGGACAAGCCGCGCTGATTACAAAAGACAGTTTACGGGTTGATTTGGAAGCAGAGTTCTATGTCAAAATTGAACCCCACGAACAAGATGTACTCAAAGCAGTAGCGAGTCTTGGCGACAAAACGTTAACGCCCTCCGAGGTTAATAAACTCCTTGAAGGTAAACTTGTCGGTGTTCTCCGAAGCGTTGCTGCAACTATGGATCTGCAGGAATTGCATGAAAAACGCCAACAGTTTTCTGACCAAGTTCAGGAAGCATGTCGGGATGACCTTGAACAGAACGGTTTTAAGTTAGAAAGTGTTGCTGTCACCAACCTCGATCAGACCCCACTCGATGCCCTTGACGAGAACAACCGTTTTGATGTCGTTGCGATTCAAACGATCAAACAAGAGGTTGAAGATAGACAAACTGAAACCGCTCGAATCGAACACGAAAACCAAGTGAAACGTGAAGAGAACCGACTCAAAGCGGAACTGGAAATCAAGCAGCGCGAAGAGGAAACAGAGACGCAAGCCTTAGAAGTTGCGAAACGGCTTGAGTTTGCGCAGGAAGAGCAGCGCAAAGCAATCGCCACGAACAAAGCGGAACAGGAACGCGAGATTGAAGCGCATAAACTTGAACAGCAACAAGCCGTTGAGGAAGCGCGAATCAAGCAGGAAGAAGCCGTGAAATCCACGGAAATCTCTCAGAAGCAGCGGCTCGACACGGCGCGGATTGAACAGGAGCGTCAAGTCCAAGAGACAGAGATTGCACAGAAGCAGGCAGTCGAAGTCGCACGTGTCCAACAGGAGCAGTTGATTGAAGAAGCGCAGATTCAACGGGAACTCACCGTTGACAGAGCCAAGATTGAGCAACAGCGCGCTGTCGAAGAGGCGGGTATCTCCAGCAGAATCGTCCTTGTTGAGAAAGAACGCGAGGAAAAAGAGGCACAAGCCGAGAACGCAATCCAAATCTCAATGAAGGAGAAGCAGCGCGAGGCGGCATTGATTGAACTCTTGGACGTTAGTGCGCAAAAAGCAAAAGCTGAAGGGAGTGTTTTAACTGCCCAAGCGATTGAGGAAGCGGAACGGCAAAGCAAAATCGCTCTGATCCACGCCGAACAGGAAGCGGATGAGGAGCGGATCGCCAAAGAACGCGCTGCTGACGCGGAAGCCTATGCCGTTGTAGAATCCGCTAAGGCGGCACTTGAAGCGGCTGAGGTCAAAGCACAAGCGCAAAGAATTCTCGCAGAGGCATTCCTTGTTGAAGCAAAGGCAAAAGCCACTGGCGAAGAGGCATCGATTGCCGCGAAAAATCAGGCGGATTCCAAAGTTCTCGTGAGTGATGCTATATTAGCACTCGTGGAGTCCCTACCTGAAGTAACCACTGAACTGATGAAACCTGCGGAACGTATCGAAAGTATCCGTGTGCTCGACCTCGGCGGCGGTGGCAATGGTAATGGAAGCAATGGCATGAATCGGATTCTCAGTTCGATTGTGAATGCTGGTGCGGCAGTGCCGTTGCTGAAGGAAATTGTAGGCTTCAGCGGTTTAGATACTGAAAGAATTGCACAAACGATTCGCGATTATGCTTCCAACGTGGCAGTCGATGCCCAATCGGATTCAGAAGAATAGCAGAATAGCCGTCGGCAGTCAGCAATCAGGAAAGAGGTTCCTTTCTGAAAGCCGAAAGCTGATGGTTGATAGCCAATATGAAAGGATGCACAGATGGAAAACGAAAAACAAGCAAGAGTTGAAGTTAAAGTTAACTTCCTCTCAATTGACCGTAGTACCGGAGCACCAATAGTCGTCCTGAAGGAAAAAGAGGGTGATTCAAATCGGATATTGCTGATTTGGATCGGTGAATCGGAGGCAGCGGCTATCCAGATGCATATCGAGAAAATTCAACTCCCGCGACCGATGACACACGACTTACTCAAGACGATGATTGAAACGCTTGGTGCTAAAGTTATAACCGTGTGTGTACACGCTTTTGAAGAACGGACTTTCTACGCACATGTGACATTAGAAGTTGACGGGAACACCATTGACGTGGATTGTCGTCCGAGCGATGCAATCGCGCTTGCGCTCCGCTGTGAAGCCCCCATCTACGTTGTTGAAGAGGTGCTTGCAGAACAGGGATTCTCTGAACAGGAACTCGACAAGGGACAAAAACCCGACACGAAAGACGTTTTGGAGAATTTAGACGACGACACGCTAAAACAGTATACCGTCTAAATAGTTATCGGTTGTCGGTTCAGATTTTCTGCGAAAATCCTTTCGGTTTTCAGTTAAGAGGTTTTTGGTAACAATCAATCGCGTATGGAATATTCCAAGTGAGAGGCACTTGTTACAGGAACTTTAACCGATAACTGAAAGGGTTGTGTAAATACTATGGGCAATTCATTCGGAAAAAACTGCACTGTGCTTCATGAAAATTGCACAACTGCCTTGGATCGGAGTGATTTCGCTCGGAAGTCACGCGATCTCGATCATCAGGATGGCGTGCTTCCGCAGCCGAGAATAGACCTGTCCTTTCTTGATCCCCCCTTCAATCAGGATAAGGCTTACAACACCTGGAATGATAACTTACCCCCAGAGGAATATTGGGGGTGGATGCGCGAGATCTGTGGAAAGGTGTATACATTGACTTCGGATGGCGGCGCGATCTATTTCATGCAGCGTGAGAAGAACACGGAATTCGTTCTGCAATGCTTGCGCGATACTGGCTGGACCTTTCAAAACCTGATTATCTGGAAGAAGAAAACTTCGGCAGTACCAGGAATGAAACGTTTCGGTAAGCATTATCAGATCATAGCGTTTGCAACGAAAGGCAAAACGCCGCGTGTTTTCCATCGTCTACGTATCGACCCCCCGCTGCCTGCAGATTACAAGCACCCCCGAGAGAACGGTATGTTTGTTACGGATGTCTGGGATGATATTCGTGAGTTGACCTCTGGCTATTTTGCGGGTGATGAAGCACTACGAGACACAGAAGGGAATCGCTTACACAAACAGCAGGCACCTATCCAACTCCTCCTTCGGATTATCCTCTCCTCCACAAACCCTGGTGATGTCGTCCTTGATCCGTTCGCAGGTTCAGGAACAACCCTGATTGTAGCAGAACAATTAGGACGGAAATCAATCGGGATTGAACTCGACTCCCACAATGTTACGCTAATCCAAAACAGGTTCGCTGAACAGAGAGACTCGGACGATGTTTTGCGCTTTTTCAAGGATTACGCATGCACCCCAGATTTGGAAATCATTAAGGAAAGTAGCGAATGACTTCTACAGCAATCAAAACGACAGTTGAACTCTTTGCGGGCATAGGCGGATTTCGTTTAGCTGCCGCTCGGAGTGGACTTCAGACATTGTGGGCGAATGATATTTGCCCCAAAGCTTGTCGGGTTTATCGTAGTCGATTTGGAGATGCTGAAATTCATCAAGGTGATATTCGAGAATTAACCCATGAGATTCCTTCACACGATTTACTCACGGCTGGTTTTCCTTGTCAGCCGTTCAGTAGTGCTGGCCAAAAAAAGGGGTTTCGCGACCCAAGGGGCCTGCTGTTCTCCGCTATTGTGGATACTTTAAGAGAGCATCGTCCCCCTTATTTTATTTTGGAAAACGTGAAGCGGCTGCTTCTAATGGAAAAAGGTGTCCATTTTGCGACGGTGCTTTCTTTACTAATGGAATTGGGGTATTACGTTGAATGGCGTCTAGTCAATACGAGACACTTCGGTTTAGCGCAGAATCGTGAGCGTGTACTTATATTAGGTTCTTTGGATGTGAAAGATAACCATCCACCGATTAGGCTCGCGACATTAACAGATCTTTGCGAGGGTTTGGAAAACAATTTTCGCTGGGTCACTGATATATCAAGTTGGCTTGAACTTGAAAAACATCGTCGGAATTTTGCCAATTGGGGTTTGGCGTTTCGTCAACGCTTTTTTTCCCGTAACTTGGAATGCTTTTCGGAGGTGAAACCAAGTGTGACGTTACGCAGTGTTCTGCAACCTACTGTTGACCCAACTTTTGACTTCACAGAGAGCACTTTACAACGCTTAGAAGAAAGTACACGGATAAATAGATTTCTTGATGGGGTTCAACTCCTCTATAATCAAAAGAGAGGAGCTCGTATGGGGTACACGGTGTTTGGTATTGACGGAATCGCCCCTACACTTACAGCGGCCACTAGCCGACATTACGAACGTTACAAAATAGGAGATCGCTATCGGCGCTTAACAAATGTGGAATATGCTCGGCTGCAAGGTTTCCCAGATGATCACTGCTCTGCTGTCTCCATTTATAACCAATACGCTTTATACGGCAATGCCATTCCGCCTGTACTCGCGAATTGGGTAATTGATAAAATTTTGCAAAACCGTGTGACTTCGTTGGAAAACGTAAAAGAACAACAACTCCATCTTTTTCAGGAGCCGATAACCTATGCTGACAAAAATGGAATTACGTGATTTGCTCCGAGAAAGACTTGAAGGAACCATGACTGAATTAAATCATGCCCTTCAAGGATTAAACCTTGAAAGACTCGAATCGGTGCTTTTACGTGTTGGACGTGACCAAACTTTGCCGCATTGGTATCAGCAACTTTGCGAAGAGAAAACACTTCCAAATCTTGATGGGAAAACGGTTGGAAGCGTTATTGAAATGCTTTTTGTCGCTGTTCTTGAAACTGTGACTTTCCAAGACATCGAAATACCTCAACTCCGTTTGAATCCAGCACGAGGCGTTGACTTACCGGATCTTGACTTAGGTATAAAAGCCCCTTCACAGAATTACGCTACCAGTGAACCTTTTTTTTCAGCCTACGAGAGACTTCTTGGAAGTGAATATGATGCTCTTATTATGTTGACTGACTATCAGAAAAGGAAATTGCATCCACCTTTGAAACTTCAAGTCATCAAATGGCACTATTTCTTAAATACGGAATTAGCAGATTTTACTTTGACTGCAATAGCGCGAAAACATCGGGATTGGTTACTAAATCAAAGCGAGACATGGACCCAAAAGATTTTCCGATTTCTGGCGTATGTCAATCAGAGCGATTGGCGAGCAAAACACCTGCTCGGCATCATCGGATCAATGCAAAAGGTGGACAGGATACACCTACTTGTGCTTGAAGCAGAAAAAGACTTCAGAAAAAAAAATGACCAGCGTATACATGAGGATAAAGATGTGATACCTGATCATGAGATTGAAAGTCTACTTTCGATAACCGAAGCACAACCGACGACTTTGGGAATTATTGATGCCGCGGATAATTGGGTCGTAGAAAATTACAAAGACTTCGCTCGTTTGCCAAACGAGAATGAGTGGAGACGATTGCTTACAAGTCCTCTAAATGGACAAATTGGAATGAGTTTTGCCCTTCAATGGCGATACAATTTTGGAAGAGTGTTCAAAGGATAAAAAATGCACACATCTCAGTCGCGTAGGAATTAACCGAAAACCATCGCGAAACGGAGCGGAGTAAGGTCCAGGGTTAATAGGTTAAAAAATGTTGTTAAGAAACCCTACTCAATTTCATAAACCACGGTAACATTCACGGTGACGGTGAGTTCACCGGCTTCAATAGGTGTTGCGCTGCGAGCACTATCAGCGGCGAATTCCTCAGTCTTCGCAAAGGCGATTGGAGGAAGCCCTCCGGAGGTCGCTTCTGAAATCGTGATAGGTTTTCCGAGGGTAACACCGCTTGCTTCTGCCAAGGTTTGCGCTTTCGTCGCCGCATCTTTCGCGGCTAAACTACGCGCTTGTGCCTGCAGCGGTGTGGGGTCCTCAATCATGAATTGGATGGAGTTTACTACAACAATGTCACCACCTGCTTCGGCGGCATCATCAATGACATCACTGAGATTCTCTAAGTCTCGCACCTTAGCACTAACGGTGTTGTTCACGCTATACCCACGAAGTACCCGTCCATTATCCGTGTAGTCATACTGCGGATAGATACTAAATCTTTCCGTTCGAATATCGTTCTCAGCGATGTCATTGGCTTTCAGAGACGCTAACACGCCTGTCATGGCGGCTGCGGCTGCCTCGCGCGCTTCCGCGACTGTCTCTTTCTCAACGGATACACCTAAATTCAGTGTTGCTATATCGGGTTCACCGACAACTGAACCGTTTCCCGTCACGTGGATTTTCCCACTTTCCTGCGACTGTAATAAAGGTCCTATGATTTGTGGTTCGCATCCGATGAGCGTTATAGCAAGCAGTATACTCATTCCTAAAGATAAAAATTTTAATCTTTTCACGGGAAATTTCCTTTTTTAATTTTACCTTGCGGTTAAATGGCGTAACTTTCAATTTTGATACCCTTTCTCAAATCCGCTTTCCATTCCATTATGGGCTGCGACTTTCCTCTGCAGAAACCTAATAGATAAAAAACCTATTCGGTTCCAACTTCTGCTGGTGGTTCCTCAGCCTTGAGGGTATCGGATTTCTTTATTAACCGATCCACATTCGACTTAAAGAGTCTGAAGACAGTATCCTTGTCGTCGCGTTTGACGTAAAGTTTACCCTCCTCCTCTTTCCCAACATGCAGGGTTGCTGTTGTGCCATCGTTCAGCACAGCGGAAATGGTAGACTGTGGTGTATCCAAGCCGTATTCAGCAAGTTCACCCTTTGCTTCAGCGAAATCGTCTGTGTCCAACCCGCTGAAAGTTGTTAGAAGAGTATCAACCTCTGTTGTTTTGGCAGCAGCGGCTACAGGCTTGCGCATCTGCCAGGCACCGTCTGCATCCAGACGGAGTTCGACCGTCTCCTCCGGTGAAACAATGTTAAGCTGTGTGACAATCCCTTTGTTAAAATTGAAGATGGTCCGATCTTTCCAAGTACGTGTGCCTTTGTCAAAGACAGATTGGAGATACCCTTGTGCGACATAGACCTCGTTGGAATCAGCAGGGCGCACGTAACTGCTCAGGAAGCCCGGGGTTGTTTTTCCCAAAAACAGATGTGCTACCAATTTATCGTTCGCATCCATCAATTTTGCTTCAACACCGGTGGCATCCACCTCGAATTCGGACTGTTTTTCCGGGTTATTTGAGACGCGTTGTGTATTCTTAAACGCTGTCACTTTGGAGAGCAATTCCGCGACACCTTCACCATCCGCTGGATAGTTATCCATAGAAGCCACAACCCAACTGCCATTCTGTTTTGAAAGCGTTGTCGTCTCGCCGGTAGCGGTGATTTCTATTTTCACAACCTGCTCCGCATTGAAATTCGGAAACAGGGGCATTGCTGTTTCAACCTTCTTCTGATAGTCGCTCTGCTCAAAAGGGTTCTCGAAAAGCAGGATAACAATTGCCAAAACGACAAAAATAGCACCTAAAATAAGAAGTTGTTTCGTTTTCATCTTTTAATTATTCCTTGTGGAGAAACGACCGGGGTTAGGACTTTGATGTGCTATGCTCTGGAGTTGAAGAAACGCCCAAGCAAAAACCCCTCCATTTCATTACGGACTATCGGTTTTAGTGTGGGATCTTGTAGGCGCGAGTTTACTCGCGATCCTTTACCCGTGTCTGCAAAACCCAGCGCCCGTTGCGCGAAAACTTGATAAATTAAGAACCGTTTCTCAAAAGGTATCCACAAGCACATCGTAAAACGCGAGTTACACGGATCCGTAGGTTTCCACGAACCGTTTCGCCCGTCTTTTTAGGAAATATCGAAGGAGTCCAAAAACAATAACGATCAGAGGGACCCCCACAATACAGAGGTACTTAATAAAGTTTTTCTCAATCTCAGAAACTTCACGCAAGGGTCGATCCGTAATGGTGTGTGAGCGGATACCGATGAGCGCATCACCAAGGGTCAGCCAGTCCACAGTGTTTAAGAAAAAGTTAACGCCATCGGGGCGGAGTTGTGTGAGAAATTGCGCCGTGCCTACGACCACAATTTGGGTCTGTTCACTCTCCGTTTTGGTGTCCCGTATCCCCGAGTCTTGTACCGGGGTAGGCGTTTCGCCTCCCTCTGTAAGATCAGCACCTGTAGGGGTTGAAATCGACGGAATTTCTTTACCCGCATAGAAACTCTTGAACTTACCTTCCAAGGCGACAGCGACCGTATAAACTTGGGACTCAGCATTGGGCGGAATTGGAGCGTTTGGCATTAGGTTGTAATACCCTTGAATGCTCCGTCCTGCCTCACTCGTCTTTGCCAATGGTGTTGCGGTGATACCATCCTTTGGCACCATTTCTAAAGAACTCGTCCACGGTAATGTCAACACCTCCAACTGGTTGGTGATGCTGTGTTCCATTGAGAAATTCGGTTTTACAATTTTAACAAAATAAGGATACGGCTGAATAACCGTCATGAATCCCTGTTGGAACCGCGCAGTGTCATGGAATCTGGCATCAAGCAAGAGGTTGTTTCCGAGTTTCACACCGTAGTGTTCCAAGAGATCGTTCAGACCGGTGCTCAACGGAGAACCCTGCAATGTACCGGGTTGCATTTGAATGGGATCGACTAAGAAGATTGCTCTACCCCCACGCATGATAAACTGATCGATTTCATATTTATCGCGTTCCGTCAAGGGTTGCTGGGCACCAGCGACAACCAACGTCGCGACGCTATCGTCAACGGCTTTTCCATCTTGCAGACTGACGGAGGTAAGATTATATTGTCCTTGGGCACTTTTATCCAAAAGTTGTCGGAACTGTTGATGGTTTTGATTATTGATGTCAAATTCACCGTGTCCAGTCAAAAACCCTACCGTCTTCGCCTCTTTGGTGGTAACCTTGAGAATAGTAGAAGTCAGTTCGTACTCCAAATTAGCGGTTGATCGCACAACCGGCAGGATCTCCTCTTTACCGCTGTATCCGATAGAGACACCCATGTAGACGTTCGCAATTTCCGCTTTATCCTTTTTTACGACATTGATTTGGACTTCTGGGATACCCTTGAAACGGAGTTCCTGTTTCTGTCCATCATCGAAATCCGCCGGATTCACAAAATCGATCTGGAGTCTCTTGGAGAATGCGTTGTATTCATCGAGTACGTCTCTGACATCGCGACGGATTTGCCCGACCTCCGCGGGATTCGTAGAAAAGTAGGCGGTGATCGTCACAATATCATCTAACGTGTCGAGTACATTCTTCGTCGCTTTCGAGATAGTATAACGCTTGTCCTCGGTGAGATCGGCGCGAATGAAGCGACGCGTCGAGAGAAAATTAATCAGCACGAGGATGCCGAAGATGATTGCTACAAAAGCGAGGGTGTTGCCACCGTATTTGATTCTTTTATTAACCAAAACAGCTTACTCCTTTCTTTCGGAGGTCACGCCATCACGATCATCGTGATCGCGTGCCTCCGCTAACGCCATTTGCGGCTTTCAACCGACAATGTGCTTAAATAGAGGAAAAAACCGATGAGCGAGAGGTAATAGATAATGTCGCGAGAATCAAGGACACCTCGAAGAATACTGCTATAATGTGCGCCGAGACCCAGATAACTGAAAATCGGGAACAACCAATTCGGTGCGTTGAAAAGCACAATGTCCTCACCGATGATCAGCAACACAAAACAGGCAGTAATTCCAAAAATAAACGCGATAATCTGATTTTCAGTCAACGTTGAGGTAAAAAGCCCGACGGCTATATATGCCCCACCCATTAGCAGGAGGCCGATGTATCCGCCGATGAGTGTTCCACCATCCGGATTCCCCAAGTACATGACCGAAAGCGGTAGGACAAGTGAAAGTAGCACTGTTACAGTCAGAAGGGCAAAGCTGGCTAAGAATTTTCCAATGACGACTTCGTAATCTCGAAGTGGGAGCGTCATCAGGATTTCTACTGTGCCGAGTTTTTTTTCTTCAGCCCAGAGTTTCATCGTAACAGCGGGGATAAAAAACAGGAAAATCCACGGCATCAATCCAAAAAACCCGCGCATTTCGGCTTGATTAACGAGAAAAAACCCTCTGAAAAAAAGCCATGCGGAGATACCGAGGAAAAATGTGATGAAAATATACGCGATAGGCGAATTGAAATAACTTCTAAATTCCTTTTTCAGGATAGCTGCAATGTTCATCATGATCTTTTAACTATAGGACACCGCGACGATATGCCCATTGGGCAGTCCATCAGTCTCGGTCCAAGTCGATATTGAGTTGTTAGCGGGTACGAAAACCAGGTTTGGTTTCAAAGGGATCATACAACTGTCAATGCGTATGGAAACCCGGGTGGTTCAAAACCTTTACGGAAACGCACAAGGCGTTCCCTCTTCACATCCGAAATGCTCGACTATTATAGCTGCTCCTTATCCGTTAAATTGAGGAAGACATCTTCTAAATCCACAGATTCTTGACGGAGTTCTGTAAGACTCCACCCATTCTTCACAACGACGTGAAACAGTGCCTCCGCAGCATCACTCCCGTGAGCCGCGTGTATCTGATACCCCACGACACCGTTGTCCGTGTTGACACGATTCCACTGCGAGACAAAATCTAATTCATTGAGTTGTGCCTCAATTGATTCCTGTGAACCTCGGATGACGATGTGGACAATTTCTTCGCCCTTCGCCTGACTGGAGAGTTCCTCTGGTGTCCCGTTTGCGACAATCTTCCCGTTGTTGATAATTAGGATTCGGCTGCAGGTCGCAGAGACTTCAGGCAAAATATGCGTGCTGAAGAGCACCAGTTTCTCCTGCCCGATATTTTTGATTAAGTTACGGATCTCAATGATTTGGCTCGGATCCAACCCAGAGGTAGGTTCATCTAAAATCAGGATAGGTGGATCATGGATGAGGCTTTGTGCCAAACCGACACGCTGACGATACCCTTTTGAGAGTTCACCGATGTCTTTCTGGATAACATCCTCAAGTCCACAGATATCGATAACCGCTCGAATCCGCTCTTTTCGCTGGTTCTTTGGGAGGTTCCGCACCTGTGTCATAAAGTTGAGGTATTCGATGACCCCCATGTCGGCATAAAGTGGCGCGCTTTCAGGGAGATAGCCAATTCGTTTCCTGACTTCAACGGATTCCTCGAATACATCATATCCCGCAACGGTGGCACTCCCCGCATCAGCAGAGAGATAACAGGTAAGAATACGCATCGTGGTTGTCTTTCCTGCCCCGTTCGGACCGAGGAAACCTAACACTTCGCCAGCATGTGCGTCAAACGAAACTTGGTCGACAGCAACCGTCGGACCGTAAGATTTTGTGAGTTCTCTGACTTCGATCATATCGTTGATAACGTAGCAGACAGTCGGTGAGAAAAGATGTCACCGATGTGCGAAAAAAAATAAGATATATTTGTTAAAATAGTAGCACAAAATTTTCCGAATGTCAAGAAAAAGTTGGTGCTAAATTCGCGATCATTCTGACACGACCCCTCAAATCCAACTATACACCGCTGATCTCAACACAAGACTTAGCAAGGGCCAAAAACATCCCATCAACGCTTCACCCAATACCAACCCGATGAAGAAGGGCACTGCTTTTCGATATGCGTTGATACCACCGTGACGCAAAATAACCCACTTCGCGACCATCGCCAGAAACAGCGGAAACCAGATGACATCCGTCGTCCCGGGAGCAACGCCGATAACATATCCTGCTGGATGCAACGGACACCACACAAAACGTGAACGCAGAAAGATGATACCCAAATTCGCAGCGAAGGCTAATCCGAGCACCGAGGTCGCCAGCCAATCCGTCGGTTTCGGATTCACTAACCACGAAGAAAGAAAATTGTATGTATCCGCGCCCCCGGCATGAATTTGTTCCGAACCTGCTGCCACTCCCTCACTGTAAATTGCATACGGATAGAGAATCAGACTCGATAGGATACCAACCAGACTCGCGATGACTAACACTGCAAACATCGTTCGGTTTCGGATACCGGTGCGCTCTCCGAGTTTAAACGCTTCCAATTGATCCGGCATCGGATGTGTCCGAAAGGAGGCATAACTTGCCCCACTCAACCAATTCATCAACGAGAGCATTGTCAGGTTGCCCGCTCGCAGGCGGCGCGTGCCAAGCAGTGAAATTATCATATATTGTGGTGTTAGATACCCAATCGCATGGATCGGCGGACCTAATTCCGCACGCATTCGGGTTAAACCCACCACAATCATTAAATAGACACCGATAAAAATCGCAAACGCCCATAGCGTCATCCCACTACGGACACAAAAAACGGCTAATAACAGCAGACATATACCTAACGTAATGACGGCACTGCGATGGGAGATCGCTTCTGTTCGGGACACATCTCGATCAGGTCGGATGACCTGTGCCCACACACCTGCAAAATGTTTTCGCCCATTCCAACACGCAATCGCAAGCAGGGCAAGTAATGCCCCTGCGCCTTGTTCACCGAGAAACGGATACCCCGGCAAGGCTGAAACCCCAACAGCACTTCCAAAGAGCAATTGGACTTTCTTCAGCAGATAGAAAAAGGTACATGAAAACGCCAAATCCAAAGGTAAAATAAACGAGAAGCCAATTATGTAGGGATGAAACCTGAGAGGTGTGCTGCCCATTGCGATCCACGGTTTCTGCGTAAAGTAGACGTTAAGGTTGTATTTCCGCACAGGAACCTCTGGGAGAACCGGATAGAAGAACTGCAGCCCATTGAGTAGGTTGATGCCCATGGCTATTCCGAACCCGAGCCAGAGCAAGCGATTTGTGAAGATACGCCGATTGGTGGTAATCTCAAGCGGAATCTGAATAATCGGATACGCGAGTTTCTCATTCTCTATCCACTGCTTGCGAATCAGGGAGGTCAAACACAAAAAGATTAGCATTAACAGGAAAATAACCACCGACCAAGAAAGAATCGGCACAATCCAATACTGAAAATAACCCTCCGTAAAAAAGTTGACCCCACCTTCATAGAAATCGTTGACCGCCTTCGGGTCTTTCACCACAAGCCATTCGGGCAGGTAATGAAAGAGCAGTGCCTCCCAATCATTTTCGGGTGTGGCGAAGCGAAAAGCGTACGGGATGAGTCCCATTAAACGTGGGATACAATCATGCCCTGAAAAAGCGCTCCCTACAGCGAGCATACTAAAAACGACAAGTAGATCCCGTGGCTGTAGGGCGACGCGTGGAAAAATACGCCGCACGATCAGGTTCAGAAACGTCATCGCTATAATACCAAACATGACATTGACCGACATCGCGACGGTTGTCAAATGCGCGGTATGCCAAATCATTTCGACATAGGCTATCCAGTAGCTATTCGCGATAATTAAGACAGCACCAATCAGCACTGCCCGTTTCGCGATTGTCTGCGAGGCGTGTGAATCTGTAGTGTGCATATTCTCAGGAGAAGAATGGTAGCGATTTTATTTTTTGCTCGACCGCGACACCTCGAAACTAAATCGCTCTAATGTATCTTGGTTAGGAGAACTTGAGTTGTAGCGTAGACAGGCATTGTAGCGTGCATCGGCTCTATGGAAAAATGCACAGTGTGAGCCCATATTTAAGGAAAATTTTCCTTTGTTATATTCACTAAATATGCTATACTGAATGTAGGAGTTTGTCAAGATTTTTCTTTCAAATCAAATAAGGAATCATATTTACAGCATAAGTAAATAAATGATTGACGCTTATGTATATTTTTCATTAGATAAGAAGTCATATTGAGTAAACCATAAGAATGTGGTAAAATAGGGATAGAAAAGGCGATACTTTCTGTCTCTTTCTTCCC
>JAGWBV010000069.1 GCA_021295715.1 Candidatus Poribacteria bacterium
TCCTTGTCCAATTTTGACTGTTATCGGGTTCCCGAGATTATCCCAATACCAGATGATGTAGACCCCTACAAGGTTATCATAATAGCTGTGCCTTAAGTCCACTTGGTGTAATGAACACCACGCGTTGTTCTCACATTTCACCCAAAATGGATTCATCGTTGTTTGATTCATCATTTTGTTGCCTCCAGTTTATTGTGGCTAAATGGGTACACTCATCTGTGTTGCCTTAAAAGAAGGTTTTCACTAAGTTTCTGTCTTATATTGATCTTGTTGTGTTTTCAAAAGTTCGCGCTGATTATAGATAAATTCATCATCAGGGTTTAGTTGGATAGCTTCGTCATAATCAGCAATAGCCTCTTCATATTGCCCTAATTGTGCCTTCGCAAATCCGCGTTGGTAGTAAGCAGAGGCATCGCTAGTGCTGTGTCAAGTTGCGTTTGATAGTATTGTCAGTTGGGTTGAAGGGATTTTCCCTGTAGGGGCAGTCCCTTTCTATTTTCACTTTTGCAAATCCACGTGAGTAGTGAATACTGGCATCACCAGGTCTTCGGTAGATTGCTTTGTCATAATCAGCAATAGCTTCCTTAAACTTATGTCTTCGGACTGCTTGATCAGCGCGCATCATATATTCATCAGCACTCAGTGGTGTATATGGTGTCAGGTCATCACGTAGACTCGCGAACCCTTCAAAGTCGGGAAACAACCTTATTTCACTGATACCTGATACTTGCTTCAATTCGGTCCGAATATCTTCCTTATTACATTTTTGTATCACACACGCTGCATCTTCCTCAAATTCGTAATGTCCGAAGAGAAAAACAGATTGTTGTGCGAGAATACGGTTGTTTTGCTGCCGAGGTTGCCAATGGTACAGTTGAGGTTCATTGCTGTCTAAAAAGTAAGGAAGCGGCTCTGTGAGCGAATCGGGTTCAATTTCTATAAATCTATCCACGTCCTGACGCACCGCGAACACCTTACCATTTGTAGCGTCTGGAGTTTTGGAATCTTGCGCACACGCAAACCAGAGGGCGACTTGGGCACTGTAGGTAAAGTCTATCAGACATGTCGCTGCTTTGAAGTGTTGAAGGTCAGCGAGTATTTCCAAATCACTGAGATGCCTTCCATCTTTCTGGTCGTATCCGCGAAGCCGTGCTTCACGGATCAAAGCCGTATTAATTTCAACGAATGTTGGGAAGCCTTTGTCCTCAGAATTTTGGTCGCTTTCCGGTACTCGCCGATAAGCCGATGCTTGTATTCCATATTCTTTATTAGGAACACCTCGAAATACATAGGTTCCATTGTTGAATTGACTCGCCCATTCCAAGAAATCACTCAATGTTTCAAAAGGTTCGGATTCTGTTTTCGCCATTCAATCTGGTCCTCTCAATATGGGTTTGTCTAATTCTGTTTTTCGTGCTAGCTGGCGTTGGAGTTTATATAACCTATCACATAAAGGCGAAAAATGCAACGCAAATTTCCCTTGACAGATTCCCTTAAAACAGGTATTCTCAACAAAAATCCTCCTGTATCCCGTGAAAGCGAGCAACATATTATGCTACAGGTCCGATACGCACGCTATACCCCCCACGATGCATACCTCCGTTTGACGAATGAGCATTATATCCTCGATGTGGATAGACGCAGCGGTGTTATCAAAGGTTTATACCTCACAGAAGACGCACAAGCCACGAACTTCTTTGGGAATGAGCAGAACATGCGTCTCAACATCTGGTGGAAACAACGACACGTCCCTGAAAAAGCGCAACGGATTCCCATGCACTGCTGGACTGGCGATGTTGTGCTGAAAACGCGTCTCGCCGGTGAAACGGCGTGGCGTGCAATGCACACCTTCCTCAGCGACGATGTCCGGACAGTGACCTACGACGACAATGCCATAACCACCCGTTATGAAGGCAATTCTGTCAACAGCGGTGGACTCCAGCATCTCAATATTGAGCAACGTTATGCGTTTCGGGGAAATCCGCAGAGCGGCGATGCCATTCTATGGACAATCTCGCTGCATAACACTTCGCAGGAACAGATCGAAATCGGGGAACTCGGACTCCCTATCACACTGAATACGAACTACAATATCGGTGATGAGAAACAGGGGTTCAACCATCGGTCGATTGAGTCTACGAAGTATGTCTTTGAGCAACGCGTCATTGAAAGCTCATTTGTCTCTGGGCATTCCTCCTATATCCTTGCGACCCGTGCGAGCGGCAAAGGCGACCATTTGCTGATTGTCCCACAAGACGACACCGCACTGGAGGCGATTTCTGGGTATGGGCTTTTCCCCAACACCGAGATGATGACCGGGGCTGGCTCTATGTTTTATCTGTTTTCCGAAGCCACTGCCGAGGAACCTTGGTATAACGGGCACCGTTCGCTCACGTTGGCACCCGATGAAAGACGGACTTTCAGTTTCACGCTCTGTCGCGTCGCAGACTACACCCATGTCGGCGAGAAGTTGTATCAGAACGGGAACATTGACGTGAAGATTGTGCCGGGGATGGTACTACCTGTCGGCACGACGGCGCATCTGCTGCTCCGATGCCAGAAGCCGATTACGGCGATTGAGGCTGCCGAGGGGATTGATGTCGAACCTGTCGCTGCGATGGGAGACCGCCACACCTATACCGTCCATCTCACCACAATGGGGGAACAGAAGGTGACAATCCACTACGGAGATGGCGAGTGGACACACCTTGTATTCAACGGTATCGCGGAGATAGAGACCTTGATGAAGGCGCGCGCCAAATTCATCGTGGAGAATCAGCGTGTCGAGGATCCTGACGACCACTGCCACTGCAGTTTTCGCATCTGGAATAACGAGGATGAAAGGCTCATCGTGGAGGAGGAAGCTCCGTGCGGTTCGATTGATATGGGGGGCAGCGATGACCGGTGCTTTGCACCACCCGTATTCCTTGCCGGAAAGAACGCCTATTACCCCGATGAAAAAGAGATCCACGCACTCGACGAATTTATTGAGAAATTTCTCTATGGGAAACTACAGAACAGAGACAACTATCAGGTGCTGAATTCGCTCATCGGGCTCCGTCCGGGTTCGTGGCGGCGGTGGGATTACGTCTGGCGTATCTATAACTATCCCCACGTCTACAACATCTACTATCAGATGTATCGGATTACTTCGTTGCACGAGATAAAAACGAGTCGCGATCCGTTGTGGTATCTCAATCTCGCCTATAACACCGCACTCGCCTCTTATCTCGATTCCACCTACGAGAGCGTCTATGAGACGAAAAATTACATCGACTACCACCGCGGCAACATGTCCAAAACGCATGCCCCGATGGGTTCACCGATTCTGGCGCATCTTCTGAGATCGCTGAAGACGGAGGGCATGACGACTGAATACCGGACACTGCGAGAGGCTATTGAGAGTTGTCTCCCGTTTTTCCTTGAGGAGGAGTACCCGTTTGCGTCGGAGTATTGTTTCGATCACGCCTCGAAAGCGGCGTTGTACTATTTAGCACAGGTTGCGGACGATGAGTCTTTAAAAAAGCGTGTCGTGGCGACGATCCTCGCGAGCCGCGATGCCACACCGATGTGGTTTTCCTACTGCACAAACATGCGATACATCGGATGCTACCCAACGCCGTTGATGGCACGTCCGCTTTTCGATAGATATGAGCAGACCGGGGATCCACACTTCCTGCAAAAGGCTTACGGCGCGACTTTGGCGGTCTGGAGTTGTGTCGATCCATCTGGGAAGGGTTACAACGGTAGGGAATGGCGATTCAACCCACCAGAGAAGGGGTCACCAGAATACAACTACTATCGGAACGGCTGTTTCTCTGGTGAGGTCGGGATGGGGCTTTACGGCAACTTGAGTATGCTGAAATCCTATCTCGTCCAAGATCCGGATTTCGGACTTGTCGGCTATGGATGTGCTGTTTCCGAGACGATGGACGTTTACACCCTCGTCCCGCAGGACGGTTTGGGGGTCAGGGCAGCATTTGTACCGCTCGGTGTAACGTTGGAGACGGTGAAGGCTCGCATTGAGAAAGCGACACTCACAAAAGACTCGCGACGGTTGGAGCTTGTTTTGTCGAAGCCGTCCAAGCATGCGGAATGCGCACATGTCTCGGTGCGTGGGTTGCCATCGGGCGCGTATCGCGAAAGTGTAGGGCGTGTCGAGATCTCTGAGCAGGTTGAATGGGTGGTGCCTTACGCACCCGGACAGGATTCCGTTAAGGTGACGTTAAAGCGGTAGGTTTGCGGTTCGGGTTCGGTAGCTGCGGCTACCTGATTGCAACCCTATTGTGCCAATCCCTTTCCCACTTATCAGGCGGATAAGACTCATTTCAAATCCATTGCTGACTGCTATTCTTCTTAGGAGTGATCTCCCGATCGCGATTCTTACTGATGGCTGACTGCTGACTGCTGACCGCTATTCTTCAACCTCGCCCTTTCTTTTTAGGTGGTAGGTGCGGTTTTGCGGCGTACTCGCCCAAATGCGATCTGCATTCCTAACCGCACCCGTGTCCCACTTAATCTCGTGCGTCATACAAAAAAAGGGACCGGTCAAACCGATCCCCTTTTTATTTTTCCTAAACTTTAGATGCTACGCGGAGAGTGCTAATACTGCGGCATCTTCGTTGTCGTAGCACTCAAAGAGACGCATCAGTCGATTCAGTGCGACGAGGTTTTTGATGTGTTTGCCAGCATTGATAACCCCGATCCGCCCTTTCTTACGGGTTGCGGCGACACGTGCTTCCATAAGGGCACTCAACCCCGAGCTATCAATCCGATTGACGTGCTCGAAATTGATGAGGACACGTGGCTCGTCATACGCCTCTATTTGCGGTGAAATGGCTTTCCGTAATTCCGATGCTGAGGATCCCACTATCTTTCCACTCGGTTCCAAAATTGTGATGCCATCTTGCCGTCTAATTTGCGTTGCCATGATTTTTCTCCTTCTTCGTTTCTTTTTGAACACTGTAAATGTTGATTCACTTTTCTAACTTTTACATTATTTGAACGTTGGGTTACTGTATTTGTTTACATTAGTCAGATTTTGTGGAAAAAGGTTCGTTTTTTTACGCAGGGTCGGAAATCGGAGATGCTTTCTACAGAAAAGAAATTCCCTTTTCGCTGGCGAGGTTTCCGAGTTTCGCCTTTTTCAATTCGTAGGTTGGGTAGAGCGCAGCGAAACCCAACAATCGTCTGAATCTCGGATGACACGGATTGCGTGGATTGGGGATACCTCTGTCAGAATCAGGATTTTCAGGATTCATTGGAGGTCAGTGGTCAGTTATCAGTAAGCCGCTTATCAGGGTACGTCCGAAGCAGAAGGAACTATCGGAACTTTTCGAGTGCCCTGTCTACCGACCTAACGATGCTCCACGGCATCATATTAGGAAACAGCTCGGCGGATGTGACACCACATTCAATAAAGTCGTGAGCATCCGCATTCGATTTCGTTAGGACATAAGAAGCGATAATCAACTCTTTTTTCATGTATTCGACGTCTATTCCTCTTCTATACGCTTCGGGGACATAAGATAAACCATCAGGTGTCGGAACGTCGCCAACCGCGCTTCGATCCGTACGTATGGGTCCAACCAAAATTATACGCAGGACAAATGATGGCGATGTCTCAACAACTTCAACATCTACCAACTCTCTGAGACCGTATTCCACAGCCCCCTGGATCTGTTCTTTCATTTTTTCCTGAAAACTCTCGCTAACCTCGATATCATCGACAAGGTTCTTGACGTGGACAACATCCTCGGCGAAGAGAACATCCTCAAGATCGACAACCACTTTTATCGAAAACTGTGCGGGTACATCTTGGCTCTCAACGGGTTGCCCTGTAAAGCAAATAGCCTTTAAGAAAAATAACATCCAAACCTTCTTCATGAGAGATCGCCTTTCACACGCTTAAGAGTGGAAAGGCAGTAAGGCTGCGCTTGTCGCTGTTTTACACATACTTTTCCGTGCATGCACAGAAGTGAGTATACGCTTTGCCTGATGCCAGTTCTGACTGCCTTTCTGCCTGCGCGAAAGTCTGCGATTGGCGCGTGCTAACTTGCGTTCATATCGCTTCAGCGGGCGTGGATTCTCAAACGTTGTCCCGTCAGAACACGTCGCACCGGCTATGGGATCTATACGAGTCGCGATAACGCCGTGACACTCTGTAAACGCGACTACAATTTAGGATCTCTGACAAGTTTCTAATCTTCTTCGCCCACTGAGTGTAACAAACCCGTGTTCTCAAACACAATATCCACACTTCCCCCTTTCCATTTGGTTGAGGATGCGGTGCGTCAGTGGCTGAAACTCTAACGCCGCTATACACTCACACGCCAAGCGACTAAAACAGAACTGATGGAAACCGACCGACAAGGGAGTCCACGTGTGTCTCGTGGAGCATTATAGAAACCCACAATCGCGACACTGCAAAAACCGTCCTGTAGGGGAAACCCGTCTTGTGCCTACCCATTACCCTTGTAGGAGGGAACTCACGAGAAAGTCGTCCGACGAAGTCCCTTCGTGGGACGCTTTCGCTCGATTCCCGACTCCCAGTAATCCCGAAAATCCTAAAATCCTGTAAATCCTGATTCTGACAATCCCGACCTTTTAATTGGCAACAGCAATACAAACCTGTTATACTTTTCTCGGAGGTGCACACGAAAAACCACACAATGCGTCATACGATACTCGAACCCCGCACAAAAATCCTGATGATGCTCATCAGCGGTTGCCTCGGCATTCTGCTCGACAGCCCGACAGCACTGCTCGTCTGTTTCGTTGGGAGTCTCACGTTGGTCGCACTGTCTGTCCCGACGTGGCGGCAGATCGCGTTGCTCTGCGGTTTCCTCTTCTTCACGACATGGGGGCTGATTTACAGTCAAGCGATCTTCTATAACGAATTTCCACGCACTGTGTTGTTCACGCTTGTGCCTGCCGACCTACCCCTCATTGGGAAAATGACGGGCGGAGTTCGCGTCTATCGAGAAGGACTGTTCCACGGGATCGTCCAATCCCTCCGTTTCAACACGACCCTCGTCATCGGGTGCTTTATCGTCTGGACAACGCAACCCCGTGATCTGCTCCTCGCCTTGACGCAGTTGCGTGTGCCTGCGACCCTCGCTTTTATGGTAACGACGGCGTTACATTTCATACCTGTGATTGCGAATGAGGCAGCCGCTGTATTCAGATCGCAAAGGTTAAGGGGGTTCCGGTATCTCCGTCTGAATCTTTTTGCAACCTGCCGCGGCGTTGTCAACAGTTTCCGTCCGATCTTGGCGGGTAACATCCGGCACGCGACACACCTCGGCGAGTCCGTTGAAAGTCGCGGGTTCTCACCGGAGATGGCAGCACAACGGACATCGTTACGGGCTTTGAAAATGGGTGGATGGGATTACAGCCTACTCACGGTGTTGTTCACCTGTTTGATCGGTGTCGTTGGATTGAAGCTGCTCTATTTCTTCTATGCGAACGGTATCTATTACGCCTCGTGGTTACGGCATGCGTATACCTTCACCCGCGAGGTACTTTAATTTACTTTGCGGTTAAACACGTAGATTTGAGCCGTTGAAGTATCTTCCTTAAATCCGCCTCCATTTCATTACTGGCTACATGCTTTGGCTCATAGTTCAACGCAATTCGCTGTCTTTACAGCAGTTTCCAAGTTTCAAAGTGTGCTAAAGTTGGCAAGTTTAAAGAAACGTGCATGCGACTTTACAACTTGTCACCAGAAACGGAGCCTGCAACAACGGCGCAGGCGGATAGGTGGAAGGCACTAAACATGAAACCTACTCTATTACTCCGCAAGGTAAAATTAAAAATCCGCAAGGTAAAATTAAAAATTAACGTCCGACTTCCCACGCCAGATGTTCCAATTCCGGTCCAATCAGTTTTTCCCATGCCAATTGCACAGCAGCAGTCGAGCCGGGTGTAGAGATTACCACTTTTCCGCGGTAGACACCCGCTGTCGCGCGTGAGAGCATCGCCGCGGCACCCACCTGATCGTAGCTGAACATCCGAAAGAGTTCACCGAATCCGGGCAAGGTCTTTTCCAGTTTACGATCGAGAATATCAAAAGTAGTGTCGCGTGGTGCGATGCCGGTACCACCATTGAAAAGGATAACCTGGGCATCGCTCTCCGCCATTGTATCCAATACGTCAGCGACTTGGTCGGGTTCATCTTTTATGATTTGATAAGCGACGACCCTGTTGCCCTCGGCAGCGAGTTGTTCGCGTAAAAATACGGCGTTTTTATCTGTTTCAGGGGTGCGCGTGTCGCTCACAGTGACGATCGCGACGGCGATGGGTCCCTGTTCGGTTGCCATTTCTCGATGCTGTTGTGTACTTGTAGAAGTTGTTGACATTATAGGTGTGTCATCTCCTTATGATTGTTAGTTTTTCAATCAGTTTTGGTCCCGTGATAGTGGGACATCCCGTAAGGAAAACCTTAGCGTTGCGTTCGGTCTCCTATCGATATAACAGTCAGGTGCGGCATCGTCTGCCACAGCGGGATCGATAAGTTCGATGTGATAGTCTGTAATCTTCGGACTGCCGAGGTCAATCCACGCCTCTATTCCTGCGATAAAGCGGTCGACAATCTGCGGGTTACCGTAGGCATCCACACGGTTTTCGGGCTTAGGCTCGATGACGGAGCGAGGAACACATAAGCCAGGTAATTCCCTGTCCAGCAGGACGGAGTTCATTCCCCTTTGCTCTTGATATTCCCAAAGCGTTTCCATCGGTTCTCCGTTAAGGCGAAGATAGAAGGCACAATCGGATCCCACGTAGGCAGGGAGCGGCGTGAATGTCGGCTCCTCTTGCAATAACGCTGCTATGACTGGGTCCGAAGAGGGTTCCAATGGGTACTCGGAGGAAGATCTAAAGTTTCCTTGCAAGTTCATGAAACCAGCCCATTGCGTGAATTTTCCTGTCAATGTGTTACCTTGTTTGTGCAGCTGAAGGATTGGATCTCCTGCGCCTCTTGTCTTAAGCGGCATCACCAAAATTCCATCATCTGCTAACGATTCAATCCATGCTGGCGGAATGTCCGGAGAACCCACCGTAACGATTATCCGATCAAAGGTTTCCCCGTCCCATCCGAGTCCGCCATCACCCGCTCTTAGGTTGACACGATTGAATCCAGCAGCACGCAGATGTTTTCGGGCTTTCTCTACCAAGTCGGTCTGGAGGTCAATGGAGTAGACGAGACTTTCGTCCCCCACGCTAAACGCGATCAATCCAGCGTTCCATCCGCTCCCCGTTCCAATCTCTAAGACCTTACATCCGTGGGTCAGTTTGAGATCGTCCAACATGCCGAAGATAAGTGAGGGTTGGGATGCGGCACTGTGTGGGGCTTCTCGGATCATCAAGCCTCTGTTGGAGTAGATGACTTCCAACTGTTCTGCTGTTGGTATGGGTGATTCGACCTGAACAATCCCGTCCGGTCCCTTACCATCGTAGTATTGTTCAATGAAGAGGTGGCGCGGTACATTAAAGAGAGCCTGTTTTAGCCAATCGGCGTTGAGATCAAGACGGCTCATCTTCGCCAAGCTTTCGTGCATGCGTTCTATATGAGCGTAAAGTGTTGAGTCCATTTACTGATTCGGATAGGTTCTATTGAGATGTTTCGGCATTGTAAAGAAGCGTCCACCCGTCTGTTCTGCGAGGGTTTTCTGAAAATCTGTGGGACCCGGATGTCCGATAACGTATGCCCGGATACCTAACGACTGACACAGACGCAGTGCGCGTTCGGGCGGATATTTGCCTGTTGTCGGTTCATCTGTCAGAATGAGCAGGAACCGGCTCGCATACGGACTGAATTTAACTCTCGGTACACCTTCCACAATTGCGTCGATGAGGTGTTCGTCTCCGCCAAACGGGTCTTCCATGTAGCTTTCCAGCATAGTTTCATTGAGCGGCATCTGCGTCACAACCGCACCGTTGATGACCTTGATGGCATCTTTCGCCTCGGCGAAACGGATCAGTCCAATCCGATATTTAATCGGCAGGATGTCTAACCGACCCATAAGCGTGCTTAAACCGAGCATGATCGCTTCGGATTTGCCGCCCATACTCCGACTGTAATCGAGCATCACTACAATGTCCACGACGGGTTCAAATCCCCTTACAGCATTGTCAGGAGAGGCACTGAGTGCTGCCCCGTCATAGATGTTCAGACGGTTCTTTTCGCTTCGGATGGTATACATGCGACGACGGGTCGAGTCGTTTATGAGCCATCTGTTGCCACGCTTTTGTGTCATTGCAGTGAGACTGCTGGAGAGATTCCAGCTTTCAGGATAGATGCCCGCAAAGACGTTCAATTTATCGCCCTGTTTGCGGATGGTGTAGACGCGACCGTTCGTATAATCGGTAATTACCCACAAATCCCCCTTCTGTTTCTCCCAGACCATGGAACTCCCAAATAGATTGTCGACACCCGCTATAGAGACACCGTTCTTCTTGAATTCACGTTGCAACTTTTTCATCGGGACATCGCCATCTTCGAGGAGCACCTCGAATTGCGATTCCATACTGAAGAGCAACCGCCCCCCGTTTCGGCGAATGTCTTTGACAATGTCCCGAAAAACCTTCATAAACGACGCATTCGCGACACGATCGCTTGGAAGCGTCGACGCCTTACCGAAACCGCCCGGAATCGGTTGCCAGAGTCCACCCGTCGTTTCCGCTAACTTTTGTTGAAACGGTTCTGGAGCGCCGAGGACGTTCACACGGATCCCCTGAAGTTGATATTCTTTGATAACCTTTCCCCGCATATCCTCGTGAGCACCGTCCTTTCTCATGTGTGTCGATGCGGGTTCGTCTGTTACGAGAATGATGTATTGATCGGCATCGGCATGGAAGTCGATACGGTAGGGGGTATCCATGAGTGCGTCGAGTGCATGTTCGTCGCCACTGAGGGTCGCTTTTTGCATCCGTCTGCGGAGCATACCGACATCGGGTAACAGCGTGCGGATCTCCAATCTTTGACCTTCGTGCCTGACACTGAACTCCGACATGCCGAGGTGATATTCCAGATTGACGAGATCGAATTCATCGGTCATAGCAAATAGATTTGCGGCGACTTCTTGGATGTTATCGCGCATGCTCGCGCTTGTGTCGATGACGAAGACGACGTTCACCTTGTCTAACTCCCGTGTTCCGATGATGTGGTCAGCGATACGTTTGAGTGCTTTCGCAAACGGGTTGCTGCTCCCTTTACCAGTGCCTTCACCTTCGCCGTCGCCATCACCGTCCCCGATAGTCCCAATTTCAGATGCACCCGTGGATTCGAGTCTGTGGAATCCGCCACCGCCGTCCCCTTTGACGCGTTGTCGCAGGCTGTCTACACCCGCACCTGCGGTCGTTTGAAACGGGCTCCCCACCTCTTCTGAGATCGGTGTTTCTCGGCTATTAATTCGTTCTGCGTCTGTCGTCACGTCGGGGAGTGTCGTTTCAAGGTCGGACACGGATCGCGTTGCGCTGTGTAGGAGTGCCTCTTCCGATTGGCGCGTGGTTTCCTCGATCAAATTTGCCGAAGCTACGAGGTCGAGATGCCGTTGATTCGTATCGGTGGACGGATCTGTTTGCTGTGGCGTTCGTAGTTTTTTGGGGGGCGGTGGTTTCAGGGTGCGTCGTGGTTCCCGAAAGGCTTCTGGATTGATGAGTTCCACCGCCAGCGCGTCTTCACCCCTGTTCTGACTCGGCGTATAGAAGGAGAACATAAAGGTGATGGCGAGACAAAGATGGACGACCCCCGCAAAGAGCAGAGCGCGCATGGAACGCTGTCGTCTATAGGAACGGTTCATGATGTTTTCTCCATTTCGATATAAATCTGTTTATCCGTCAATCCGATCAGGACTATTGGCTATTAGTCTGTCAACGTTATTTTCACTTTTTGTAGGTGTTTTTGATTGGGTATTTCCTGCGGGTAGAACGGAGTGAAACCCGACAAAATCGGGCGAGCACCCCTATCAGTTTAGATGTGACAGACTACTATTCTGTTGAATCTTCAGTTTTCCCCACGTGGTTGTTAGCAACTCGGGTTGCGGTGAAACGGGGAGCGCATACGCCGGGTCAAACCAATCGTTCGCACGACTCCAGCTTTCAATATGTGTGAGTTGTTCTGGCTGATCATGGTCCAAAGGGATTTTGAAGATTTGGCCGTGATTATTTTTATCCAATTGATCATAGATGAGTGCATCGCCCGACGGTGACCAGACCGGTGAGTCAGCTCTTGGTCCTGCCTCATTTACAATTTGCTTGAGTCCCGTCCCATCACGGTTGATAATGTAAATGGTCTGTTTACCAAAGAACCCCACGAAAGGAAAATGGTTAAGCCAGGAAAAAGCAATTTTATCACCTGTTGGTGACCACGCGGGCCACCGCATCCACGGTATTGCATCCTCAGGAAGAAGTTGTCTTTGTTTTTCTGTCCGGAGATTGAGCAGCCAGATTCGATTATGTCCGAGCTGACCGGTCATAAAAGCTATCTCGGTCCCATCGGGAGACCAGTCAGGCCGGGTCCCTCTCACGATTTGCTTCTCATTTTTTCCGTCAATTGTAGCAGTATAGATAAACCATCCGTCAAGTTCACGGCGTTGGTAAGCAATTTGCTTTCCATCCGGCGACCATGTTGGATGTTGTCTCTCCGCGACTTTCGTAAATACCCGCTTGACATTTGCACCGTCCGTATCCATCAGATACAAGTCTCGCACCCGAATACGATCTGAAGAAAAAAGGATCTGCCGTCCAGTGGGCGACCACATTGGTTCAATATCGTCTGCGCGATGGTTGGTAATGTTCACATGTTGGCTGCCATCTGGGTTCATGATATAGATTTCCCGATTCCACTTTCCATTTGTTGATTTTACTTGTGTCCAGAATAAAATTTTAGCGGTTGTGGGTGCCTTTGCGAAAGTAGAGAAAACCTTTGAACCTATTAGATCAGCACTGAAAAAGAAAAATAGACAGAGCAGTGTACATCTCATAAGAAATTCCATTAAAAATGGATGGCACTTTGATGGTTATCTTGCTTCATTTTTGAGTTTTTATCGCTCCCCACGTCGTGGTTAGCAGTTGCGGCTCTGGTGAGACGGGCAACGCATACGCTGGATCGAACCAATCCCCACCAGAATTCGCTTGAAAAATGTGACCGATGTGTGTCAATTGGGTAGTCACGCCACTATTGACATCAACTTTGAAGATGTGTAAGAGACCCTTAATTTCTTGAGTATAAAGGACTTCTTCGCCATTTGGCGATATTGCAGGTCCTGATGCCTGCGGACCGGCTTCCGCAACGAGTTGTTTGAAACCACTCCCATCGCTGTTCATAATGAAAACGGTATGTTTATCCTCCCATGCCTTGTGCAGTGCCCTGGCTTCCTTCAGATCCAAACCATTGAGGTCAGGTAATGGGTGCTTGTTCCCAATAAAAGCGATTTTGTTTCCCACGGTCGACCAAGACATCTGCCATTGCCGATCTACTATTTTCCTTGATAAGGGGCGTTTTTGTGTTCCTGTGCGAACGTTGACAATTTTAATTTGGGCAGATATAGAGCAGGCAATTTCCGTCCCATCGGGCGACCACACCGGATTATGGGCGTTCATGATGAGTTCCTCCTCGTTTTCTTCTCCAAGTGTAGCAATGTAGGTAGGGTACTCGTCAATATCCCAGCGTAAGTGCATGTAAGCGATCTGTGTGCCATCGGGTGACCATGCCGGTCGTCCTCTATAAACTTCCTTCTTAAAAACGCGTCGGATATTGGATCCATCAGAATCCATCAAGAACAAATCTCGCACCCCATCGCGATCGGAGATAAAAAGGATTTGCTCACCTGTGGGGGACCAGACCGCACTCAGATCGTTTGCGGGGTGGTGTGTGAGTCTCACCTGTTCGGAACCATCCGGGTTCATGGTATAAATTTCACGATTGCCATCGCGTGTGGAGGTAAAAAGGATTTTAGAGGTTGTCGGTGCCTCTGCGAAAATCGGACAAACGTTTGCATTCAACGTCCACAGAATAGATATAGTAAAAGCTAACAACCGAGTCGTTTTCATACAATCCACTTCCTTCATAGAGGGTAGGCACAAGACCTACCTCTATAGTCTGGACGACTATTGTTTTTTGACATCTCCCCACGTCGTGGTGAGTAATTGCGGTTGTGGCGAAACCGGTAACGTATACGCAGGGTCAAACCAATCCCCACCAAAATTCCTTACCCCAATATGCGTCAACTGCGTTTGAATCCCCCCGTTCACATCAAGTTTGGAGATTTGCATAAAACTATTAACATCCTGTGTATATAGAAGTGCCTCTCCATTTGGTGATAACGTAGGATTCCGTGCAGCGGGACCGGCTTCATCGACAAGTTGTTTGAGATCGGTACCGTCGCGATTCACCATATAGATTGTCTCCTTCGCCTTCCATACCACAGGAAAAGGGTCAATCAGTGGATTGTGATCCGGCGGTAACGGATTCTTATTCCAAGAAAAAACGAGTTTGTCCTCAACGGTGGACCAAGATGGATCATTTTGCCAATCCATCGCTTTTTTGGGTAGAAGTCGTTTTTTCTTTCCTGTGTGAATGTCGATAAGTGTAACTCGCCGGGTATGCCCAATTCCTTCGAGGTAAGTCGTATAAGCGATTTCCGTCCCATCCGGTGACCACGCCGGGTAAAAGCCTTTTACAATGGGTGACTCTTCTTGTTCGCCTAAGGTCGCGATGTGGATAGTGGTTTTTAGCGTACCCAGGTCTATGTACTCGTAAGCAATCCGTTTGCCATTGGGAGACCATGTCGGATGATTTCTACTCGCTTCTCTTTTGAAAACGCGTCGAACATTCGACCCATTAGGATCCATCAGGTACAGATCGCGGTCCTCAAAGAATCGGTGACCGTCGCGATCGGAAACAAAAAGGATCTGTTCACCAGTCGGAGACCAGACGGCACTCATATCGTTTGCGCGGTGTTGTGTTAAGTTTACCTGTTCAGAACCATCAGGGTTCATACGATAGATTTCGTAATTGCCATCGCGTGCGGAGGTGAACAGGATTTTCGGTGTTGTCGGTGCCTGCGCGAAAAGCGGAGAAACGCCTGCGTTCAACACCAATAAGATAGATATGGCAAAAACTAACAGCTGTATCGTTTTCATACAATATCCTTTCGTGAAGGGTAGACGCAAGATCTCGCCCTACAACTTGGACGACTCCTACTTTTTGACGTTTCCCCATGTCGTGGTTAGCAACTGGGGTTGTGGCGAAACGGACAGCGCATATGCCGGATCGAACCAATTGCCGCCGAAATTCCACTCAGTATGCGTCAATTGCGTCCGCACGCCACTATTTAGATCGATTTTGAAAATTTGGAATCGTCCCATAATTTCCTGTGTATAGAGGAGTTCATCTCCGTTTGGTGATAACGTGGGAATTTGTGCGTAATTGCCGGCTTCATCGACAAGTTGTTGGAGTCCGGTGCCGTCTCGGTTGATACTGTAGATGGTCTGTTTATTTTTCCATGCGAGAGGCGCGCGATCAATCCGTGGGTTGAAGTCCGGTGGAAACGGGTGCTTGTTCCAAGAGAAAACGAGTTTGTCACCGGTGGTGGACCAAGATGGATGATTTTGCCAAGCCATTGCTTTCTTCGGTAGAAGAAATTTATGTTTTCGTATGTGGATATCAATAAGTGAAACTCGACGGACTTCCCCCCATCCAGGGACGGGTAAAGCAGTATAAGCGATTTCCCTACCATCGGGCGACCACTCTGGACCAAATCCGTTAACGAGGAGTTCCTCTCCTTGATGTTCACCTAAGGTTGCAATGTTGATATAACTTTCGCCCGCGTCCCAATTCGTGTATGAGTAGGCAATCTGTTCGCCATCTGGCGACCATGTGGGTGATGTTCTCCAAGGTTCTACTTTTTTTCTGAAGACGCGTCGGACATTGGATCCATCTGGATTCATCATATACAGGTCTCGGACACCCCTACTACGATCGGAGACGAAGAGAATTTTCTCGCCAGTTGGCGACCAGATAGCTTGCAGATCATTTGCGCGATGTTGTGTTAGGTTTATCTGTTCGCTGCCATCCGGATTCATGATGAAGACTTCGTAATTGCCATCTACCCCGGAGGTGAACAGGATTTTGGATGTCGTCGGTGCTTCTGCGAAAAGCGCGGAAGTACTTACATTCAGCAGAAAAAGAACAGATATGGCAAAGACTAACATTCGTGTCGTTTTCATGAAATGTAACTCAAGAAATCAAAATGCGTTTTCATAGTATATACGCCTTGTGCTAATTGTTTTTCCTTGATTTGAGAGCAGATAGGTTTTGTTTTTCTGTGAATGTATCCACCCTTATGT
>JAGWBV010000070.1:0-15886 GCA_021295715.1 Candidatus Poribacteria bacterium
AACATTGTTGAAAGCAGGTCGCTGGACGCCTACGACAAAGCCGTGTTCGGCTTGTGGACATCCCAACGAAAATCTAACGCTTTCAGATAGGCAGTGGATATGCCCTGAATGTGTTTCACACCACGATAGGGACCTCAACGCTGCTGTCAACATTTTGCAGGCTGGGGTACCCGCGTAATAATGCGCGATCAGGTCCGTTCGATCACACCTTCGTGAGTGTGGCGGAGACGGAATAATAGCCTGCGGGTGGAGCGACAGTCAGACGGTGGACTCATTGAGAAAACCGCAGTTGCTATGAAACCGAGGTTTCCCACGCCTTTAGGCGTTGGGTGGTATCACTGTAGAATCAATCGAGGGAAATATGGAACGACATAAACTCGAGTACGAAGTACTAAACGACCACAATCCAAATGCGGAAACTGGACAACATTGGGAAATTGAGGTGCACGCGAACCCCGAAGAATTGCAGACGTTCGCCGCAATGGGTTATCTCGTTCGTGAAGGACTCTTTCAGGGAGATGCACTCCAAAAATTGAGAGATGCTCTGGATGGCTTGGAGGAACGCGAATGGAAAAAGCGGGACAGTGCAATGGCAGGTAAACGGGGGTGGGGCTTTATTCCCCGTCATCTGATGGATAAAGATGAAACGTTCTTAGAACTCCTGAAATTCCAACCAACTTTATCAATTGCCCGTGCGATGATGGGACCGCTGGTTCGGTTGCGTGGTCTAAGTGCCCGTATCACTTATCCGGGTGATGACCGCGAGCATCAAACACCGTGGCACCAACATCTACGTGTCGTATCGAACCCGTTGCCGCCGTGGTTTTCACGTCCACACTGCATCGATTGCCTCATCTATCTCGATGATTTGAACGAGGATACCGGCGCGGTCGCCGTTGTTCCAGGGTCACATGACTGGTTAGACAAGGCAACACCAAATAGTTACGAATCCGTAGAAGGTGAAGTCGAACTTCGAGTGAAAGCCGGTGGAGGTGTCCTGATCCACGGCAATCTTTGGCACCGAGGCTTACCAACGCTCAAAGCCAAGCGGAGAATGTTAATCTTAAGTTATACGCCGACCTGGCTACGGAAGTCGCCACATGGGGGGGCACAACCCGAAGACGGGTTAACCCGTGCCTTCCTTAAAGATGCAGACCGGGAAGAACGGATGCTGTTAGGTGTGGGTGGGTATTCCTAAATTGCAGGAGAAATTACAGACGCCAACCGTTGCGGTACCATATTGGACACATACAAAAGAGTTCCTGAAGAAACCGATGCCTGCCTATCTGGAAATCTTCAAATTGGCAGAGCGGGCGAATGTTACCAGGGTCACCGTTGCCATTAAATAGTGCTTGTTTTTTTCTGACAATTTTTGTATACTGTAATCGTGGTTTGTAAGTCATGTTCCAAAGAGGATTTTTTTGTTCTCTTGAAATATGAACGCTTTTAAAGATGATACTGATGCCATGTGCGTGTTGTAAAAGGAGATTTTCAATGAAAACTGCTCTTACGTTCAGATTAGTGATGTCAGTGTTAATTTTAATGGGACCGGTGCTGATGGCTAATGCCCAATCGGTCAAAGAGGATGATCTCATCATCTACTACAGTTTCAACAAAGACACTCTCAAGGGTGATGATGTCGTCGATGTATCCGGTAATAAAAATGACGGACTTATCAAAGGCAGCGATATAAAATCGGTGAAAGGCAAGGTGGGAGAAGGAATGGAGTTTCCCGGGGTTGCGACAGATTATATTTCAGTTCGGGAACACCATTATGCTGATCCGATTGAAGAGATTAGCCTCGCTGCATGGGTTAAGGCGGAACAGAGAGGCATGATTGCGTCATGGGATCGGAGCGAATTCTTCCGTTTTGCTGTAGGTGATGACGTAGGCGGCAACAACGGCACAACTTTTGTTGCTTTTGACACCTGTTGTCCGTGCTGCCATGACTGGTTTGGGAAGACGGATGTCGCGGATAACAAATGGCATCATCTCGTTGCAACGTTCGATGGTAAAGTGAAACGGATATACGTTGATGGGAAATTAGATGAAGAAGAAGATGCCCCGGCTAAGGTCATTGGTGCAGGACTGTCGCGGTTCGGATTCATCGGGATTGGCTCAGAAGCAGGCGCGTTTGACGCAGCTACAGGACCGACATGGGCGTATGGCGGGATTTTAGATGAGTTTATGTTGTTCCACCGTTCACTCTCTGAGAAAGAGGTTGAACACCTTGCCAATGGACCTGAAAATCCGTTTGCGGTCGATCCCAAGGCCAAGTTGAGTACAACTTGGGGTGACATTAAAGACATCCGATAGAATCGGTAGCAGTAGAAAGTTAACGGGCGGCCTCAGAGTGCCGCCCATTTTTTTATCCTTTCCAACACTGGCTTAGGCATCAGGTGCAGCGATTGCTTCTTGAATACCGGGCCACTCATTCCAGATATTGGTGTAGGCATCATACCCGTTTTTCTCACAGTCAACGTGCCGCAGTCGGAAAATGACAGCATAACGGATATCAGCTGCGGCGTTTGGTGCCGCCGTGTGAACGAGCTGATGATGTGTCAGGACGACATCTCCCGCGTTTCCGACTATCTGTTTGGGTCCCTCCGGTAGTTCGGGTCTCGGCATCCCGTCAGCGAGAATCTCATGTCCTTCTTTTTTGAAATACTCGGCAAAGAAACTGTGGGATTTGGGCCAAACGGTGAAGTTCCCGCTATACGGTTGGGGGACATCCGCGAGATAAATCACAGCGAGAGCGGTAAACCCACGCCGATATACCCCTTTTGCCATTCCATTTTTGCCGCTCCCCAACCCGTCAAGATGTCCGCTCGGTTCATTTGGATCATGGTGCAACGGACCTGGGAAACGTAACGCTATCTGTCCTGAAGTCGGAACTTGAAGGTTCCCTTCCCCCATCAATGACTCCGAAAGTTTGAGGATAGGCGTTTTACTGAAGAGATCTACGATTGCTGGCGCGTTGCGGATTTCGTCGCAATAGGATTGTGCTCGGTAACGCTCTAAGTCTCCTTCATTCATACCAACAGCACCGATAGAGTGATTAATTGCCTGCCGCGCCGCGTCTATCATCAGTTGCGGCACAACACCGGGGATAGAGATATAGCCGTTTTCATAAAATTCTAATTTCTGTTTACGACTGAGCATACATGCTTCTCCATTTTGCGGGTATTAAAGCTTACTACCCATTCAAAGTTTGTAATGCGTTCATTATAACATATCCAAAAGATTTTTATCAAATATCCGCACCCTACGATCCTGACGCGTTAATGCGTGAGGGCATAGACAACGGCGTTGATGCCCATCTGCAATGCAGTATTTGAATACTCGCGTGGATAGAAATCCTCGGCGGCATGCTCCCACGCGTCTCCAAGGTCAGTATTGAAGTTGATCATCATCATAAGCCGTCCATTATCGTCATAAACACCGCGGCAGTACGCAGGATAACCATCGTATCTTTCATAGGTGCGTCCACTGAAAAGTGAGCGGAGCCCTGGAATCTGAACGAGTTTTTCAATTTTGAAGAAGCATCGGAAGATCGGATGGGATATAGGAATGTCTACAGGTTCCCGTTCTGGGAAAATCTTCTTGAATTCCGTGTAAAACCGTTCCCATTCACGTTCCCCGTGGAAATCGTCGATAAAAATAAAACCGCCGCGTAAGAGATATTCGCGTAGGTTCTTTGCCTCTTTATAGTTTAATCTGAGGCTTCCAACCTCCAACATGTAAGCAAATGGATATTCAAACAACTCCGCCGCGCCTACCTCAATAATCTTTTCACGCGGGTCAGCATCAATATTCGTCTGTTTGATGAGTTGCCAGATAAAATTCCGGTCGGAGGCGGGCCAATCCACTCGCCAACTACTGCGTCTCGTGAGTTGACCACCATATCTGAGACGGACGAAGGTGAATCTGTCCGAATCCCCCTCGGAGTTCGGCAAGATAGTAGATACGGACATCGCAATGAAAATAGCTAACAACTGGAGGGTTCGCATTTTTTTCGGTTTGAATGAAACATACAAAGACAGGCGCGTTCGCGTTATGCCAGAGGGCGCTGTCGAATTTCGTGCCAAGGACCGGTGATTGCCAACGTAATTCCATGACTCTGAATATTTACAAAGAGCGTCGTGCCATCAGGTGAGAATGTCGCACCTGCGAGTTCGGACATATTACCGGCGTTTCGGGCAAACCTATAGAGATGTCCTTCAGGTGTTATCCCAATTAGATATTCCTCTTCTGGTCCGTCTTCACAGATAATCAGATCGCCCCAGGGCGTGACAGTCAGGTTATCGGCGTTTTCCATGAGATTCCTGTCGTTTGGCTCAACAAAAAGTTGAATCGTGCCGGGTTCCTGTTCCTCGCGGCTTGTGCCTTCATGAGGGCTCGGCATGTATTTCCATATTTGCCCTTTGTACGCAATACCGCCGTTCGTGCAGGCAATATAAAATTCTCCGTGTTCTTGATTACTGCCGTACCAAATGCCTTCGCCGCGTGCGAACTTCGCCGCGTCTTTACCTTCAGCACCTTGTATGCGGAGGTCGTCGTCCGGCGATTCCACGTTCTCAATGTCCACCCATTCGACTGCGAATGCTTCTCCGACTGGAATCGGGTCGTAGGTCCACGGAAGAATCTTCTGCATTCGGCTACGCCAGTTTCGGGTATCTGCGCGCTTCATATCTCGAATTTTCAGTGCCTGAAGTTTGCCACCCGCCGCGAGTTCACCCTGCGTTTCTGGGATAAACCGATAGATTAAACTATCGCCTCTGTCTTCCGTTTGATAGACAATCCCAGTTTTGGGATCAACAGCGACTGCCTCATGATTGAAACGTCCCATTGCCTTCAATGGAATCGGATCCGCCAATTCTATGTCAGCGGAGACAGGCACTTCAAAATTGTACCCATGGTCCACCTCGTATGTTTCCTCTGCCTTCTGCATGGTTTCTTCACAGGTTATCCATGTATTCCAAGGGGTTAAACCGCCAGCACAATTCCGGATCGTCCCGATTAGACTGAGAAAGTGTTTCTCCATCGTTTGTGTTCGCGTGTCATAGACGAGTGTCGTCGTCCCACCGATGCAAGGTAATTCACCGGATCCAGCGTCGTATAAATTGCCTATGGCGGCACGTTCCAATTTTTCATTATTCCATCCGAAAGGTCCGACGTTTTTGGATGTGGCGGTCAATTCGTGATTTCGGACGAGGAGCGTCTTGCCGTTAGGAGCTGGATAAGCCGCCATACCATCGTGTCCACCCGGCACCCACAGTCCGTCGTCCATGATTTCACCTGTTCTCGAAAAGGCGTGGGCGGTGAATCCTTCGGGGAGGTCAAGGAGACGATTTGGACTCGGTGCAAACTCAAAGGGCGGTTCAGGTCTGAAGCCCGGGACATTTTGAATCAAGGCTCGGCTACACCCTAAAAATCCGAGACTGACTGCCGTAGAGGCAGCCAAGAGTGTGCCATAACGTAGAAATTGTCGTCGAGATAACCTATTCTTCATGAATTGTTCCTTATCCGCTAAGCGTCAGCGCGGGAATTATTGTTTTTGTATTGTAGACGGTGGTTGATTTTTCACCTACACAATAAAGTATAACATAAGAATTTTACAATATTTTTTATTTTTTATCAAAAGATTATGGCAAACCCTCAATTATTCAGTGCGCCTGTAGGAATGATCCTGACCTTGATCTCCTATAAAATCGAAAACTGAACGGTTCTGTGTCTGAGAAAAGCCTGCTTGACAATACAACCGAAATGTGTTAAAATTTATTCTTGTAAAGCCACTATGAACAGGACGAAAAAGGAGACGAACGCGAAATGGAGAACCATCCGTACGCCCCGGCAGAAATAGAACCCTATTGGCAAGCCGCATGGCGAGAAAAAGAAGCATTCAAAGTTCCAAACGATATTGAGACCTTGGTAAAGAAACCGAAGTTCTATGTGCTTGGAATGTTCCCGTATACCTCAGGTGCTGGTCTTCACATGGGGCACGCGAAAAATTACGTGCCGACCGATGTGCTCGCGAATTTCAAGCGGATGCAGGGCTATCATGTGATGCACCCAATGGGCTGGGATGCCTTCGGACTTCCGACGGAACGCACGGCAGTCCGTGAAAATGAACATCCGGCACACATTACAAAGCGGAACACTGAAACTTTTCAACAACAGATCCAGCGCATCGGTCTCTCTTATGACTGGTCCCGTAAAATTGACACCTCCCTCCCCGAATACTACAGATGGACGCAATGGATTTTTCTCCGCCTTTATGAAAAAGGGTTGGCGTATCTTGACAACGTACCCGTCAACTGGTGTCCAGCATTAGGCACCGTTCTCTCAAATGAAGAGGTAAAAGACGGTAAATACGTTGAAACGGAAGATCCGGTCGAACGCCGTTTGATGCACCAATGGATGCTCAAAATCACCGCCTATGCAGAACGGTTACTGGAAGATCTGGACTTACTGGACTGGCCCGAGGGTCTCAAGGAAATGCAACGGCACTGGATCGGTAAATCAGAGGGGGCAGATATCACCTTTGACATTAAAGACTACGATCAGACGTTCACTGTTTTCACGACGCGTCCAGATACACTCTTCGGTGCCACCTATTGCGTGCTCGCACCTGAACATCCACTCGTCTCCGAGATAACGCACCCCGATGCCGTTTCCCAAGTTGATGCTTATGTTAAAGAAGCGGTTAACAAATCCGATCTCCAACGGACAGACCTCGCCACAGAAAAGACAGGTGTTTTCACGGGTACCTACGCGATCAACCCATGCAACGACGCGCCTATCCCGATCTGGGTCGCAGATTACGTCCTGATGACATACGGCACAGGTGCCATCATGGCTGTTCCCGGACACGATGAACGTGACCATGAATTCGCTTCAGCTTTCGGTATCCCTATCCTTGAAGTCATCAAAGGCGGCGAAAAACCAATTGAAGAAGCACCTTTTGAAGGAGACGGTGTTTGCGTCAATTCCGATTTCCTAAACGGGTTACAGGTCCCTGAGGCGAAGGAGAGGATGATCGCATGGCTTGAAAGTGAGAACAGGGGAGCGCGCCAAGTTCAATATCGTTTACGAGACTGGCTTTTCTCACGGCAACGCTATTGGGGTGAACCCTTCCCACTGGCACATCTTGAGGACGGGACCATTGTCGAACTACCAGATGAGGAATTGCCAGTTGAACTGCCGCCTATTGATGACTATAAGCCGACAGAGGATGGCAAACCGCCACTCGCCCGTGCAGACGCAAACTGGTTGAAAATGATACTCCCTGATGGCCAAACAGCGACACGCGAAACGAACATCATGCCGCAATGGGCAGGTTCTTGTTGGTATTATCTACGGTTCCTCGATGCACACAACACCGAGGCAGCGTTTGATACTGAACTTGAACGCTACTGGATGCCTGTAGATCTCTACATGGGTGGGGCAGAGCATGCCGTTTTGCATCTACTCTACGCCCGATTTTGGCATAAGGTCCTGTACGATTGTGGATTGGTCTCCACGAAAGAACCGTTCCACGGCTTGGTGAATCAAGGGACAATCCTCGCGGAATCGTATCAGGACGATGCGGGGAAATATTACTATCCACATCAAGTTGAGCAGAATGACGGAAAATCCGTAGCGAAAACATCTGGTGTGCCACTTCATGTGCAAATGGAGAAGATGTCCAAGTCGCGTTTTAACGTTATCAACCCAAACGATGTTATCGACAATTACGGCGCGGATGCCCTTCGGCTCTATCTCCTGTTTATCGGACCTGTCACAGCGAGCACGCCGTGGCAAGATGCCGGCGTAGAGGGTGTTTACCGATTCCTTCAACGTGTCTGGCGGCTCATTATTGATGAGGACAGCGGTGAACTCAGCGAGAAGTTAACCGACGCTGCTGGCACGACGGAACCTGAACTGTGGCGGGAACTCCATAAGACCATCAATCAGGTGACGGAAGACACAGAATCCATCGACAAGATGAATACGGCAATTAGCCAAATGATGATCTTTGTTAACGCCGCTACACAGACGAAAACGCTACCCACTGAGATATTGAAGGTGTTCCTACATCTGCTCTCGCCTTATGCCCCGCATATTGCGCAGGAGTTGTGGCATCGTCTCGATGAAACAGGCTTCATCGCGCATTCACAGTGGCCCACATACGACGAATCAGTACTCACGAGTGCAACAGTAACCATCATTGCGCAAGTCAATGGAAAACTTCGCAACCGGCTTGAACTTCCTGCCGAGGCAACCGCCAAAGAGATCGAAGAAGCTGCACTCTCAGATGAACGGGTTCAGCGATTCGTTGAAGGAAAACCGATTCGGAAAGTTATCGTTGTTTCAAACCGTAATCTTATTAACATCGTTGTTTAATAGCTATCAGTAGGAATGGCTGTTGGTTGTCGGCTCTGGGCTTTCAGTTAAGAGGTGTATTGCTTGGACGTTTCCCTCGTTTAACAAAGGTTACCTCTTGTTACTGACGGAACTGATTGCTGACCGCTGACGGCTAAAAAAATATATATGACAGAAGATTTAGAATTTGAAGGGATCGAAGGAAACGTTTCAATTATTCCATTGGGAGGGTTAGGCGAATTTGGGCTTAACATGATGGTGTATGAGACCGAAAATGACATTATCGTCGTTGACACAGGTTTCATGCTACCGAATGCAGACATGCCCGGTGTCGATCTGATTTTTCCAGACATCCACTATCTGGTTGAACGGAAAGAGAAGGTTCGCGGAATTCTTCTAACCCACGGACATGAGGATCACATCGGTGCCTTATTTTACGTCCTACGGCAGTTAGATGTGCCGGTTTATGGCACGCCGCTTACACTGGCGATTGCAAGCGGGAGATTACGTGAATACAATGTTCTCAGCCAGGCACAACTCAATACGATTGCCCCTGGCGATACGGTCGAATTAGGCGATTTTTCAGCCGAATTCATCCATGTAACACACAGTATTCCAGATACCGTCTCAATTGCGCTACGCACACCGGTCGGCGTTATCGTTCATACGGGTGATTTCAAGTTTGACATGACCCCTATTGATGGTAAGCTGAGCGATATTCAGACGCTGGCGCGTTTGGGGTCAGAAGGTGTCCTTCTGCTCGTTTCCGACAGTACAAACGCGGAGCGACCCGGACAAACGCCTTCTGAGCGAAGTATCTATGGGACAATAGACAACATTTTTCAGAAAGCTGAGCAGAAGTTGTTTCTCTGTACCTTTTCTTCGAGTCTACACCGCATCCAGCAATTCATCGACTTGGCAAATATACATCGTAGGCTTGTTGCTGTCAGTGGACGCTCCTTGCTCAACAATATCCGCATCGCCTCCGAATTGGGTTACCTCAACCTGAATCCTGACTATCTCATTGATGCTCGCGATGCCTCGATGTTCAAACCACACGAGGTAGTGATTTTATGCACCGGCAGCCAAGGTGAACCCCGCTCTGCCTTGTCCCTAATGGCACTTGACAATCATCCATTTTTAAAGGTGGAACAAGGCGATACTGTCGTCATCTCCGCAAGGATTATCCCAGGCAACGAAAAGGCTATCGGGCATGGCATCAACCATCTGCTTAGACGCGGCGCGAAGATATACCATGAACGCAACGCGGACGTTCATGTATCAGGTCATGGCTCAAGCGAGGATCTAAAGTTGATGCTTAATCTTTTACAGCCTAAGTTTTTCATGCCGATGCACGGCGAATATCAAAACCTAATGCGGCATGCTGAACTCGCTGAGTCTGTGGGTATACCGAGGGACAACGTAAAAGTCGCTGAAGATGGTGAACTGATTCGGCTCACCTCCGAGACGTGTGAGGTTTTCGGACGCGAAGGACGTTCTGGACGCGTCCTCGTTGACGGTAAGCCAGAATTTGAACTTGAGGATATCGTCCTACGCGACCGTATCCAACTTTCCGAAGATGGCATCGTTGTTCCGATTATTGTCCTGCACAGCGATATAGGTGCTGGTAATCAGCAGTCAGCAGTCAGCAGTCAGAATATTTCTACGGATAGTAATTCTAAAACAGGATTGAATGCTGGAGAGATAGAGATCATTTCGCGCGGGTTTGTTTACATGGATAAATCTGAAGAACTCATAGAAGAAGCGAAAGAAATTACTCGAAGTATCATTGAGAACCTGAGCGATGAGCAGAAGCAGGAAACGGAGGCTGTCCAAGACGAGATCCGAGGCGCGCTCCGTCGGTTTTTCTCGAAACAGACGCAACGGTCACCGCTCATTTTTCCGGTTGTTATGCGGGTTTGATAAGAGCCATCAGCAATCGGTTTCCGTCAGCAGTCGGCAAGATAACAGTCCCTGATAGCCGACTGCTGACCGCTGACGGGTATAAAAAAGAGCTGTCTATATTTTAGCGGAGGCGATTCAGGACGCCCAAGCAACTGACGCAATTTCAATCCGAGACGCGCTGGCGAATATCAGAGATCTTGACACAGTTCTGGGCAAGTTCTCTTTTGATGCCAACGGGGACGCTATCTATGACCTGAAGGCACTGATAGTAAAAGACGGCGCATTGCAACCTTTTGAGTAACTTTGTTTGGTAGTCTTACGGCGTATTTGGAAACTTCAGATCTAATTTATTGAAAGAGTATAAAAAGTATGAAAACACAAACGATGTACGAAAAGATATGGGAAGCGCATCTTGTGCGCGCTTCCGCAGACGAAGTCCCGATTCTTTATATCGATACACACCTCGTTCACGAAGTCACATCCCCACAAGCGTTTGAGGGGTTAAGGCTCAACAATCGGAAGGTCCGTCGTCCGGATCTGACGTTCGCCACGATGGATCACAATGTGCCGACAACGGATAGGTCGCTACCCATCACCGATTTGATTGCCGCAAAGCAGATGGAAACGCTCGCGCAAAACTGCACCGAGTTTGACATTCCGCTCTACGACATCGATAGTCCTGAGCAAGGGATCGTGCATGTCATCGGCCCCGAACTCGGCATCACATTGCCCGGCAAGACCATTGTCTGCGGGGACAGCCATACGTCAACACACGGTGCACTCGGTGCACTCGCTTTTGGCATCGGCACAAGCGAAATTGAGCATGTACTCGCCACGCAATGCCTTCTGCAACAGGAATCAGAAACTTTTGAGATTCGGATTGATGGCACACTCCCGTATGGCGTGACTGCGAAAGACATCATTCTCGCTATTATCGGGCATATCGGTATTGATGGCGGCAATGGTGCCGTCGTTGAATACACAGGTTCCGCTATCCGCGCCCTCAGCATTGAGGAACGGATGACCGTTTGCAATATGTCCATTGAGGCGGGGGCACGTGCGGGTATGATTGCACCTGATGATACCACTTATGAATACATTGCTGGCAAACGTTTTGCACCGAAAGACGAGGCGTTTGATGCGGCAGTTGAAGGGTGGAAGCAACTCCCAACTGATGAAGGTGCAACATACGATCGGACCTTGCAACTCGATGCAGCAGAAATCGCACCGCAGGTGACGTGGGGCACAAACCCCGGTATGGTGACGGATGTAACAGGACGTGTGCCAGACCCGTCAGACATGACAACACCCGACGAAAAAAGTGCTACTGAACACGCTTTAGCGTATATGGATCTCACACCCGGCACACCCATCACAGATATTGCCGTGGATAGGGTTTTCATCGGCAGTTGCACCAACTCCCGTATTAGCGATCTACGAGCCGCTGCGGAAGTCGCAAAGGGTAGGAAAGTCGCAGACACCGTCAGTGCGATGGTCGTTCCGGGTTCACAGGCTGTCAAACGCCAAGCGGAGGCGGAAGGGCTTGACGATATTTTCCGTGCCGCCGGTTTTGAATGGCGCGAAGCCGGTTGTAGTATGTGTCTCGGTATGAATCCTGATACTCTAATGCCGGGGCAACGCTGTGCCAGCACATCAAATCGGAATTTTGAAGGTAGACAGGGCAAAGGCGGACGCACGCACTTGGTGAGTCCACAGATGGCGGCCGCGACTGCAGTCACAGGTCGTTTTGTGGATATCCGGACGTTTGGGTAGGCCGAATACAGACTTGTACGGGATGCCAAGGGCATACGAAGAACATATTCGCTATCAAGGTAAATACGGAGGTAACAATGGAATCTACCATTATTGAAAAAATTAGGCAGCTTCCGCCCGAACTCCAAGAAGAAGTCATTCATTTCATTGATTTCCTGCGAACAAAAAAAAGTTCAAAAGGGAAAAAAAGACCGAACTTGGAGTGGATTGGCGGCTTAAAAGCGTATCGTGACCAGTACACTGCCCTCGAACTTCAGAAAAAGGCGTCAGATTGGAGGGATTAGTGTACCTCGCGGATACCAATATTTTTCTTGAAGCCTTGCTGGGACAAGACAGAAAGGGCGATGTCCAATCATTCTTACAGACTGTTGACTTGAGCGCAATCTTCATAACAGATTTATCTCTTCATTCCATAGGTATTATTCTCTATCGATTGAAGAATTTCGCGCTCTTTAACTCGTTCATAGAGGATATAATTGTTGATGGAGTTGGCGTTCTCTCATTGCCTCCCGAAGATCTTAAAACGTTGGATCTAACAGCCGATAAATTTAACCTTGACTTTGACGATGCATACCAATATGCTGTCGCTACGAAATATGAGATGCAACTCATCAGTTTCGATGCGGATTTTGATGGAACTGAAAGGAGACGAAGGGAACCGATTGAGGTGTTAAATGAAATACAAGGGTAGTATGAGACCCAAATTCGCCTAAAAATGTCATAGAATACCAAAAGGAGAAAACAGAAACATGGAAGCATTCAAAGAACATGTGGGACGTGTTGTCCCGCTCGACCGGATTAACGTTGATACCGACCAAATTATCCCGAAGCAATTCCTGAAACGGATTGAACGCACAGGCTTCGGTGAATTTCTCTTTAACGACTGGCGTTACCTTGAAAATGGCGATCCGAACCCAGAATTCGTATTGAACCTCCCACGCTACGCAGATGCGAGTATTCTCATCGCAGGCGTAAACTTCGGTTGTGGCAGCTCCCGCGAACACGCGCCGTGGGCACTCCAACAATACGGCTTCAAGGCGATTCTCGCGCCCTCGTTTGCTGACATTTTCCGAAATAATTGCTACAAAAACGGCATCCTACCGATAGCCTTACCTGCGGACATTATTGCCTCGCTCAGTCAAGAGGCACATGACACTGAAGGCTACCAATTGATGGTAGACCTGGACCAGCAGTCGGTGATCTGCGCTGATGGCACTGCACACACTTTTGAAATCGGCGATTTTGAGAAGTACTGCCTCCTGAACGGACTGGACGAAATCGGCTGGACCTTGCAGTATGAGGCAGACATTGCCGCTTATGAGAACCAAAATCCCTCATAGTTTTACAACACGCCTATCCATAGGCATTAATTGAGTATGCTCCAATGGGATTTCCGAATCCCATCGTTCCGCTCAATTACGGAGGTACAGTTTCCTAACTGCACCGAACTTCTACTACAGCCCGCGGTGAAGTTATGGTGAATTATGAAAATAAGTTTACATTTCAATAGACGCAAAAACCCGCCGACACCGCTGGCGAGGTTTCCTAACCTCGCCGTTAGAGTGTATAGGTAATTCTAAAATCTACCATAGTTGGGGTTTACTGCGTTCAATCCAACCTACTAACGATCTTACCTCTCTGGACGCATCCGAAAAAGATTTGAAGAAGCTTGGTGTTTATAGGTTAATCGTAATATGCTCACTGCTACCTTAAAAAATCCTCCAAACCTTAAACATAAGGAACAAAAATGCCCTACAAAGCTGTTATATTCGATCTGTTTGGAACTTTAGTCGAAAATTTCAGCAGTCAAGCGTACGACCAAGTCCAAGTTCAAATGGCTAAAATCCTTGACATTCCATACCCAAAATTCCAGCAAGTCATGCTGGCAACAATCAATGATAAATCCTCAGACGGCTATTATGCTGTTGAAGACAATATACTTGAGATATGTCGTTGCTTAAGTATTAAAGTCAATACGTCCCAAATTGAGCAAGCTGCCACTCTGCATTATGAATTCTCAGAGAGTACACTCATCATCGAACCCAAGGTTTTGAAGTCATTAGGGACATTGAAGCGCGACAACTTACTTTTAGGACTTATCACCAATTGCAGACCGCCTATCCCATCTGCTTTCTTACAGTCTCCATTGGCTCAATACATTGATGTTCCTGTTTTTTCCTGTGAAGAACGGATCAAGAAACCGGCACGCCGTATCTATGAAATAGTCTGCGAGCGGCTGAAGGTCCAACCGCAAGAATGTCTCTACGTTGGCGATGGGAGTGGTCAAGAATTGACAGGTGCCACAGCGGTCGGAATGCTACCCATACTAAAACGCGCTGATTTAACGGATGTCTATGACCCACATCGACCCGAAGTCGAAAACTGGCAAGGCATCGCTATTGATGAAATTTCGGAGTTATGCACTATTATTCCCGAGTTGGCGTCATTATGTGTTAACCCGAATCAATGGTAAAACTTACAAATAACTCTCACTGCGAGGCAATCTCAATAGCTACGAAAACCTACAACCCCGCTGGCGAGGTTTCTAACCTCGCCTCTTTAAAGTGTCTCATTAATTCTAAAATCTACTAAAGAATCTCAAAATGGTTAGATTTTCAGATGTTTGATGAAATGTGTGTATCTATGGCATAGGTTCTAATTTATAGGATCACTTTTTTGTTTTTTGAAAGGAGGAATGAATCATGGCTCATTTTTTTTCTCAAACAAGCCGAACTTTCAGTGAATACTTGCTTTTACCTAACTTAACGACGAAGGAGTGCATCCCTGAAAACGTTGTCCTGAGAACCCCTCTGGTGAAGTTTAAAGTGGGACAAGAACCGTCTCTGGAGGTGAATATTCCGTTTGCATCGGCAATCATGCAAGCCGTTTCGGATCACACGTTGGCAATTGCCTTGGCGAGACAGGGCGGTATATCCTTTATTTATGGGTCTCAAAGTATTGAAGAGCAGACAGCAATGGTCCGAGCCGTTAAAAACCACAAAGCGGGTTTCGTTGTCAGCGACTCAAATCTGAAGTGTAATAGCACGATAGCAGATGTCGTGAAGTTAACCGAAGAAACAGGACACTCGACGATCCCTATAACCGAAGATGGTTCGTCTGCCGGAGAGTTATTTGGACTGATAACGGATAAGGATTATAGGTTAAGCCGAGTGGATTTAAATACGAAAGTCAGCGAACTGATGACTCCGTTCTCCAAACTGATTGTGGGTCGAAAGGGAATTACTATTGAGGATGCCAATGACCTCATTTGGAAACATAAGATAAATTGCCTACCGATTGTTGATGAAAATAGGAAACTGGTCCACTTGGTCTTCAGGAAAGATTACGACGACCATAAGAAAAATCCTCTTGAATCGATAGATTCTCAGAAAAGACTTGTCGTCGGTGCCGGCATCAATACAAGAGATTATAAAGAAAGGGTACCAGCACTCGTAGCCGCAGGTGTCGATATTATTTGTGTTGATTCTTCTGAAGGGTATACAGAGTGGCAATCAGATACCATTCGATTTATTAAAGATGAGTACAACGATACTGTGAAAGTGGGCGGTGGGAATGTAGTGCACGGAGATGGGTTTACGTATTTGGTAGAAGCTGGTGCTGATTTTATAAAAGTAGGTATCGGTGGAGGTGCTATTTGTATCACAAGGGAACAGAAAGGAATTGGACGTGGGCAAGCGACTGCTGTCATCGAAGTCGCTCAGCAAAGGGACGTGTATTTGAAGGAAACCGGTGTTTACGTGCCAATTTGCTCGGATGGTGGTATATTCCAAGATTATCATATCGGTTTGGCACTTGCCATGGGTGCTGATTTCGTGATGATGGG
>JAGWBV010000070.1:15982-18180 GCA_021295715.1 Candidatus Poribacteria bacterium
GGCGGTCCAGAATTATTGTTCGAGGAGGGTGCCGATGCTTATGTGCCTTATGCAGGAAAGATGAACGATAGTTTGAAAACGACCCTCGCAAAAATCCGATCGCTTATGTGCAATTGTGGAGCGGTATCCCTACCGGAATTTCGTCAAAAAGCCAGGTTCGTGTTAGTCTCTTCAGCGAGCATCCGTGAAGGCGGTGTTCACGATATCATTCCAAGAACGACGCAAGATAGGTAAAAATGGAAACTTTCGACAATAAAATCAATCTCAATCTGGAGAGTGCCTCAGAAGTCTCCCTCAAAGGTTTCATCGCGCTGATTGAGCACATGGATCCCAACTTCCATGAAGAATGGGATGCGTTGGCAAATTTGCGCGTTGCTGAACCAGAAAAAGGATATCCTACTTCGGTTTTCCGGGCGTTTCTCCCAAATAACCCTGTCTCCGTTGGGGACTCTTGGCAGATTGACGACCAAGGCGCGCGTGTCTTGCTGAGCCAGTTACAGCCCAATCCGAATCTGGATATGCACATTGATGCAGGAGATTCCCGTGGTTTATGGGCATGTCTACGCGCTTATAACGATGAATTTGCTGACATTGTGTTTCGGATCCATGCGGCATTTGCCTTAACTGACGGTTGGTTCACACCTTCTCAGTTGGCAGGACATCTCGTTATTGACCGTATTAAAAAGAGTATACTGTTTTTTCAGATGCGCGTTCCTGAAGGGACATGGTTTGATGTCAACTGGAAAAAACACAAAGGTGACTCAGGTTTTAGTACCGCTGGTGGCGTTTGTCCGCAAATTGAGCTTCATGGCGGAACGCGAGATGTTCTTCAGGAAACCGAGTTTACAACATCAATCACGCGAGAAGCGGCTGAACACACACTGATACAATGCTTCTACAAGTCGCAGCAAATCAACTGGGTGTCGTTGGAAAAGGCATTAGAAATATCGCAAGCACAACAGAAACCGATCCATGCCATTTCAATAGATGGTGCTGAGGGAGTGGCAAAAGCCTGAGGGCAGTTGTCCTCTCTGATGAACGGATTATCAAATTTCTGAACGAAAATTTCATCAATACGTGGATACGCAATATTGATCTGCGGCGCATGCACCATACTGTAGGGTTTGACGGACTATCTCCGTTGGCACACACAATCATTCGTAACAAATGGCGGCGAGGTCCAGTAGATGCATGGGTTATATCTCCTGAACTTGAAGCGATAGGACATGTAGCAGTCAATGACTACCTTGGTAACAACAGACGTAAAGATTTCTCGCGGATTCCTTAGCAGGAAAACTCCCCGGATTCGGGAACACCATTCTCACACCCGAGCAACCCTCGCAACGGATATTGGACGTTGTTCGCACCCCAGAATATGGACATCAAGACTACACGGTTGTCGTGATTGACACCACTGCGTTTGAAAGAAGCGGCACACTCGTTATTGATGTTGAAGTAGGTGATGAAAAGGCGTACGGGTCCTTTCATCTGCTCGATGCTGATCACAGACTTACCTTTGATCCTTATTACAAACGTCCCGAAGGAATCCTTCTTGAGGAATCGCACGACACAGGTTGGTTGGGTCCCAATGAAACGGGACAAATGACACATCATTTTGAGTGTGGGCAAATCTTTAAATTAGTCGCTCTGGGATGGGCATCTAATGAGAAAGGAAGCATCAACGCTTTTCACGCAAGAATTTCTGTAGAGCCAGCAGAAAAGAGCGAAAAATAATGCGGAAAAATCCCAAACCAATGAAGCATTTGCAGTGCTTTATAAATACTACATAACTGGCAAAAGTGCATCCAAAAACGTGTATAACCGAATCATTGCCTCTTTCTAATTGCAATGGTATCCTATACCGAAAAGGAAGTTCATACCGAAAAGTGAAAACTTTCAACAATAAAATTGCACTTAAGCTTGATGATGATGCAGAAGTGTCCGTCACAGGTGTCATTGCACCGATTGAATACACCCAACGTAACTATCACGTGGATTGGGACGAATTGGCGAATCTGCGGGCTGCTGAACCGGAGGAGCAGTATGCAGCCTCTGTTTTTCAAGCGTTTTTGCCACAGGAACCGGTTTCGGTGGGTGAATGCTGGCAGATTGAAGAAGCAGGGGCATTAACGCTGCTGCGGCAACTCAATCCGCGTCCACAATTGGAATTGGAGGTTGGTGGAGCGGATTCTTACGGT
>JAGWBV010000071.1:0-26590 GCA_021295715.1 Candidatus Poribacteria bacterium
CACTGCGAGGCAATACGCGCATCAGCGTTGATTCCCTACGATGCCATGAGCAGTGTTTTCTTAAATTGACGGCTATGGGTAGAGCGACAGCGAAACCCGACCTACGACTCATAAATTCAAGGTTGAAGCACTACTATAATGATAGACATACTCTCTATTCGCAACATTGCCCTCATAGATGAACTTGATTTGGAACTGGCACCCGGTCTGAGACGCTCTACCCGACCTACGACTCATAAATTCAAGGTTGAAGCACTACTACAATGATAGACACACTCTCTATTCGCAACATTGCCCTCATAGATGAACTTGATTTGGAACTGGCACCCGGTCTGAACATTTTCACTGGTGAGACGGGTGCTGGCAAGTCGGTTATCCTCAGATCAATCGGATTGGTATTGGGTGAGAGAACGTCTGCCGATATTGTCCGCGAAGATGCTGATTTCGCGGAGGTAGCGGCGAGCGTTGCCCCTGATGATGCGCACCCGATCTGGCACACAAACTGGGATGAAAATACCGACCCGGCGTTGAAAAGTTCTTTTAGCGATGTATTGGACCCGTCGGATGCAGTGATCCTCTCCAGAAGAATCACTGCGAACGGCAGGAGTCGTTGCCAAGTTAACGGACGCCTGGTGAATTTGAAGCAATTGCAGGCACTCGGAACATTACTTGTAGATATACACGGTCAACACGAACATCAATCGTTATTCAGAACACAAACGCATCTAAAACTCTTAGACGATTTCGGCGGCAACAGTGAGGCACAACGACACGTTGGCGAAGTATACGCACAATTACGCGCACTACAACAAGAAGCAGCGTCCCTTGCAGAGACCTTGAAAGCCTCAGAACGGGAGAAGGAGCTCCTCGAATTTGAAGTGAAAGAACTGACTTCGGCAGATCTGGAGGAAGACGAGGACGAAAAGTTGGAAGATGAAGCGCGTATTCTTAAGAACGCAGAGGCATTGGGTAAGTCAGCGAACTTTGTATACCGACAACTGGAAAATAGTGACTCTGAGACGGGAAATTCTGGCAGTCCGCTTGAACGCTTGAGAAATGCCGCGAAAGAACTGATAAAATTGTCCGAAATCGATGATAGCCTCTCGGAATTAACGGATCGATTGGAATCATCGCTTTATGAATTGGAGGATATTACTTCGCATGTGCGTCACTATGCGGAATCGGTAGAATCTAACCCAATGCGGTTGGACGAAGTTACGGATCGGTTAGCGTTGATAACGAAACTCAAACGACGCTATGGGAACTCTATTCCAGAGATATTGGCTTATCACGCCGAAGCGGAGGAAAAATTAGAGACGTTACAACTCGGCACAGAGAAACAGGAGTCGCTGCAGGCGGAGATCGACAGAATCATTCAAGAAGCAAGGCGTTTATGCACCGCGTTGTCCGCGAAACGGCAGCATGTCGCTAAGCACCTCTCAGAACGGATCGAGAAAGAGTTGCGCACACTCGGTATGGAGAAGGCGGAATTTCACGCCTCCGTTCGGCATATACCCGATGCGCGCGGTGTACTTCAGATAGACGGAAAAAGGTATGCATTCCGCGCGGACGGTATGGACGATGTAGAATTCTTAATCGCGCCGAATGTAGGATCCGAAGCGCGTCCGATCGCCAAAATCGCATCAGGTGGTGAAATCTCGCGTATCATGCTCGCACTAAAGACAGTGCTCGTTCAAGTTGACGAGATTCCTACACTGCTCTTTGACGAAATCGACAGCGGTATTGGTGGCAAGGTTGCAGACGTAGTTGGCAAAAAGTTGAAGGAACTCTCTGCATCTTCTCAGGTCATTTGTATTACACACTTGCCACAGATTGCCCGTTTTGCCGATAGACATTTCCGGGTAGAAAAGAAGGTAGTTGACGAGCGGACACTGATTACAGCGAAACCGTTGACTGCCGAAGAACAGGTTAATGAAATCGCTCGAATGCACGGCGGCGAAGAAACCGAAATAGGGCTTGCACATGCGCGAGAGTTGTTATCTGAGAAATAGGGAAATAGTTGTCAATTATCAGTCAGTTGTTGGGTTTCGCAAGCTCAACCCAACCTACAAAACTAACCAATATTCAAAGTGTACATTTTAACGTTTCCGTGTCAAATCCCAGCATTTTAGCTAAGGATGGGCAAAAAAAATGGACGAAAGATTTACACAAGCCAACGGAACGCATGTCTATACTGGATGCGAGTTGTTAGTTAAGGGTGCTTTAGAGAGTGGTGTTAGCCTTCTCACAGGTTATCCGGGTTCCCCAATCGCCGAAGTATTTGACATTATCGAACGCAATGCCGAATTGTTGAAAACCAACGGTATCGTTGCGCAGATAGCCAACAACGAAGCATTGAGTATCGCACGTCTCAACGGTTCACAGATGGCTGATGTCCGTGCGATTACGTTTATGAAAAGCGTCGGCTTCCATGTCGCTTCCGATGCCCTGGCGATCAGTAACCTTGCGGGAACGACCGGTGGTGCCGTTGTGGTGGTTGGTGACGACACATGGTCACACAGCACACAAGTCCCCGCTGATTCCCGATTTTTGGCACGGCACGTCCAAACACCCCTTATTGAACCGGCAACCTTTCAGGAACTTAAGGACTGGATTGACTGCGCTTTCCAGATCTCCGCGGCATCGAACCTCTACGTCTGCTACTTAACGACCGAAAACCAGGCAAGCGGCGGTGGCGATGTTGAACTCCATCCGAACATCTATCCGGAAATTAGCGATCTGAAGCAGATTGACTTGGATACCCAACTCATCGATGCCGATAAACGGGTTGTTTTACCTCCACATACCGCCCAGATCGAAGTGGAGGCATTGAGAGAACGGATCCCCGCCGCCCTTGAGACAGCACGGGACCTTGGGCTTAACACAATCCAGTTCACAGAAGAAACTTCAAATCGGAAGAAACACCGTCTCGGATTTGTCAGTGCTGGTTTAGCGTATAGCTGCCTCCGCCACGCACTTGGAGAATTGCAGTTGGACGGTGAGATCCCAATTCTCAAACTCGGCATGACGCACCCGATTGACAAGGACCTCATCAGAGAATTTACTGCACAGGTTGACGAAATCTACGTCGTTGAGGAAAAACGTCCGCTTTTAGAGAACGAAATAAAAGCATTCATTACGCATAGCTATCAGAATGGAGACATTGATCGATATGTAAATGTGTGGGGCAAACAATTTCCCAACGGCATGTCAGGAATTCCGGTAACTTCTGGTTTAGACGCTTCTATTCTCATTCAAAAACTCATCCCACTTCTGAAACATCTTCTCGGCAACGGCAGCGATACAGCAACCTATCACGATCCAAAAATCGATCTGGAATACCTCTCAAGTGAAGAAACCCTCCAAAAACAGGTCTCCGAACAGCACATCGACATTCCGCAACGGACACCTACCTTCTGTCCGGGCTGTCCTCATCGTGATTCTTCGAGCGTCTTCCTTGAAATTACAGAGCAATTCATGGATGCGGACTATATGAAGAAGCACCATGATTCAGGCTCCGTCGATCTCGTCTTTCACGGGGATATCGGTTGCTATTCAATGCTGAAATATGAACCATTTCCACGCCTCATGCACAATCTCTCCGCGATGGCGTTAGGTGGCGGCGCAGGGGCAGGCATTGACCCATTTATTAAAAACAAGCAGGTCGTTTTCATGGGGGATTCGACCTTTTTCCATGGTGGGATGGCAGCGATTTCGGATTCAATCAAAAACAACCAAGATATTGCCTACATTATTTTAGACAACCAAACAACAGCGATGACGGGACATCAACCGACACCTGCTGATGAAATTGACCTTCTCGGCAACCCGACGTTTGCACAAGATATTGAGCAAGTGGCACAAGGACTCGTCGGTGACTCCGATATAGAAATCGTGCGCACCAACCCGGAAGATAGGGTAAACTACAAAAAATATCTGGAAAAAACCATTCTCAAGTCCGGTGTCAAAATTGTCATCGCCGATAAAGAGTGTGCGATTACCTACCATCGTAGGATTCGTCGTGAACAACGGCAAACGATAGCCAAAGACGGTTTTCTTAAATACGAGAAGCATATTAATATAACCCCTGAGGTCTGTGAGTTTTGTCGAGAATGTACCACTGCAACGGGATGTCCGGGTTTAAAAATAGTCGATACCGATTACGGCGAGAAAATCGCCATCGATCAGTCCAATTGCGTCGCCGATGGTGCTTGCGCTCGGATTAAATATGCATGTCCAGCGTTTGAAGAGGTAATCGTCACACGCAAACGTCCCCTTCAACATGAAACAACAGGATCCAGAAATCGTGCCCTCCTGAGTGATGAACCTTTACCACCACCACGGCTACGAGCATTCGAGCGAAGTTGGAACATGTACGCCGCAGGTGTTGGGGGTATGGGGATTGGAACGATTTCAAAAGTCCTTGTTGTTGCGGGTTACCTTCAGGGCTACAAGGTAACGTTTTGCGATAGGAAAGGATTGGCAATTCGCAATGGTGGTGTCTATACACATATCACATATATGCAACCGGGTGTTCACGCGTCTCCAATGATTCCTTATGGCAAGGCAGATCTTCTATTAGGACTTGATATTTTAGAAGCCGTCCGCGGTATCACCGCCCAATCGCTTTTCCGCATCGCATCATCGAATCGAACCACTGCTGTCGTGAATACAGCGAAAACTGAAACGATAACCACACTCATCGGCAAAGACGATTTCGCTCCAGAGACACTTGAAGCGTCACTCCAGACCTACACGAATGCGGACACATATTTTGGGACGGATCTCTTTACAGTCTCTGAGCAATTGTTCGGCAATAAATTGTACGCGAACATGATGCTTCTGGGTACTGCTTTCCAACGGCAATTGATACCACTCGAATTGGAACCGCTCCAATTAGCACTTAAGCAGATGGTGCCGCACGCTGATTTGGATACGAATATGAAAGCATTCACCGTTGGGCGTCGTCTTGCATTAGAAGACCCTAAATCCCTGACGGATACACGTTCAGAAAGGTATCCCTTGGGAACTTATGGCGAAATGCTTTCCGCAAAACAACAGATCTTGGAAAAAAAACGAAATGGGAAACGTTTAGCGCAAGAATACGTAATACTTGTTAAAAGTCACATTGAGGCACTTAATCTTGATTCAGACAGCATCCACCGAACCCTCGCGCTCTATATCTATGATTTGATTCAGTTCGAGGATATTAACTATGCGCGGATATACGTCGAAAAGATTAAACAGGTTTATGCCCACGACTCAGAAGTATACGACTATCGCGCGACAAAAGCAGCGATTCGCTATCTCCACAAAGTGATGCTCATCAAGGACGAGGTTTATGTTGCACATCTGTTAACGAGCGAAGAGAAATTGCAGCGGGATAAGGAATTGTATAAGGTTGACACAGCAAACGGCGATAGGATTAAATACGTCCATCTCAATCGTCCACACTTTACGGTGATGGGGCTTGATTTTGAAGCGGACATTGACACACGCAATTGGCAATTGCGTCTGATGAAACGGTTGAAGTTCCTAAGACGTTGGCTTCCAGAGTGGCACGCCAAGGAAAAGGCGTTCCGAGAATGGTATATTACCCGCGTGATTGACACCTTCTCACCGACTGACAGTGAGTCGTATGAGAAACATCTTCAAGCGTTAGAATGTGTAGAGGAAGTCCGTGGCTATCGAGAAATTCGCTATCCGAAAATGGAAATGGCAAAACAGACAGTAGAAAATCTACTTTCTTAATTATGGTCAAATTCCCAGAAGGACGTCGTTAGAAAATGTTGACCGGACACACTCGTATTGTCGGTGTTATTGGTGATCCCGTTGAACACAGCCGTTCACCACAAATGCACAATGCCGCTTTTGCCAAAGCAGATCTCGATTATGTATATGTCCCGTTTCATGTCCGTCCCGATGATTTGGCAGCTGCGATTGCTGGGTTTAAAGCGATGAATGTCGTCGGCATTAACGTGACACTCCCACACAAACAAGCGATCATCCCGCTCCTTACATCAATCTCGCGGGAAGCGGAACTCATCGGTGCTGTGAACACACTAACGTTTGTTGAAGGGGGCATACATGGCGATAATACAGATGCTCCTGGTGTCTTACAAGCCTTAGAAGAGGACGGAAACATGTCTGGGTCTCCGATAGGGGAGAATGTCGTGGTTTTAGGAGCAGGCGGGGCTGCGAGGGCTGTCGTTGTTGCGTTAGCACTCAGAGGCGTTGCATCGATTACAATCGCCAATCGTACAGTGGAAAAAGCAGTTTCTTTAGCAGAAGAGATGGATCAGAAGACAGGTGTTTCCATGCAAGGAATGGGACTCACAGATGAACGATTGCCTCTATCTGTTCGCGAGAGCAAACTCCTTGTCAACACTGCGACGACGAGCATGGATGTAACACAACCATTGTTGATTTCTGCCGACTGGCTTCAACCGAATACTATTGTTTACGATATTGTGTATACTCCACCGGTAACACCTTTGATGCGAGCCGCGACCGAGCGCGGATGTCAAACCCTTGGCGGTATTGGGATGTTAGTTCATCAGGGCGCTATCGCTTTTGAGAAATGGACGGGTGTTACACCGTGTACTGAGACAATGCGTCAAGCCCTATAGACATGACGCTCCGCTGGAGAGTTTCAAAGGAATTTCTTTTAAGCACCGTATCGGGTTGCCGGGTCTATAACGTCATCTCACAACTCGACACGGTCCACCAAGACATACGAAAGGGGTCAATAACGATATAATGGAACAGCAAGAACAGGATGTTATGCCGATTCGCTTCGTTATACTCGGCACACCTTATACCATAAAACCAACAGAAGAACTAACAGCAGAAGCCATCAATGAACTGGTTGCATACGTCAAAGATTTAGTTGAATCCTATCTCAGAAAAGGTTTCGACGAACAAAGGGTTCCGTTGCTGGTCGCTTTCCACATTGCTGATGAAAAACGTCGTCTTCAGGAAAAGTATGAATTGCCCTTGTACCGAATAGTAGAGAGGTTACAATTTGCGATTGAAGAGGAGCCGGAGCCTCAGGCTTCCGAAGAATAATCAGCACCGGTCAACATTGTCCGGTAGGTTTCCTATAGCGGCTTGCGGCTAAAAGAGGATGTTTTGCTTGGGTGTTTCTGCGGATTTCTGCGGATTTCCGTTGATAGTCCCAACCTTCTTGTGCCTGACAAACAATGGTTTTCGATAGTGACTTGAGGCATCTGTCGCCCACCCTAACGCAGCAAAAACACAGCGAGAATGCCAAATATCGGTAGCAAGGCGATTAGAACTTTGACTTCAACCAGATAATCTTTGTAACGTTGAACTGCAGAATTCTGCTCTATCCACTGGTTAATGAATTCAATACGTCGATGGATGGATGGGTGGGTGTTGAAAATTTCAAAGAAACGTTGAATCGATTTTGGCACTGAATTCAGCACTGCGAGTTTCGCCAAGGCTCCTTTGAAAGCTTCCGGTTTTTCTGTCAGCCTAACCGCATACAAGTCGGCTTGATGTTCGCAACGTCTTGACAAATATCGGAAGATAAATATGAAATAAACAATTAGAAAGACCAACGAACACACTGTCGATACCACTGACAAAAGGGGCTGTGATTCTCCGAGGTATGCTACCAATGGTTCTTCAACAAGCCTATAGAAAAAGGGATAATTCAAGAGATAGAAGAGAGAAAAAAGCATATATGTTGGAATGTGCCGATAGCGGATATGTCCAAGTTCATGAGCGACAACCGTTTCAATCTCTTCATCGGTGAAGTATTCGAGAAGCGCGTCTGTCAGAAAAATTCGACGATTCCACGGAAAAGCCCCCGCAACAGCTGCGTTGGCTATTAACAACGAACCGGTTTGCCACACGACAACCTCCCGGTATTTTATCCCGCTCTGCCTCGTCAAACGATCCAACTTCTCCTTCAACGCCGAACCCGCCGCGAGACGTTCTGTTTTCCATAGAAACTGCATCAATAATGGGGCGAAGATATACACGGAAACAATCACCGGTAGGATCAGCCCAATTAGGATGTACGGATGCTCAGCAATGAACACCTTTGCTGGATACGGGAGCCAGTGAATAGCATCCATTATCAGCAAATAAAGGAACATCGGTAACAACGGAAAAAGCAAAAACTTGAATTGCAGACTGAGAATCTCTTTGTAGTGCGCTGATTGGCGTCTATTCACTCGATAAAATGCAAGTCGGATACAGATGAGTCCGATCAGTAGGGGAAGCAGCGCGAGGGTCTGACGCAGATTTGCCATCGGAAAGAAGGCAAAGTATTTGTGAATCAGCATCGGGAGATTCAACAGATACAGATTGCAGAGGTACGCCGCTAAACTGAGGCACTCAAAAATAATCATGAAGCGTCGCAGGCGATAGAGCGTTGGCAGGTTCTCCTCTTTGTGTGCGGGAAAGGTTCTCGCGACATAGAATGTCACGAAACATGTGATAAGAATAGGGAACCCTGTCAAGACAATTGTCCAGAGGACTACCTGTGCATCACTGATATTCATGTTTGTTTGCGGTGGCTCAAAGGAAAAAAGGAAGAGCAGCCCGGCAATTAAAATGATACTTATCTGTCCCACTTTTAATTTTACCTTGCGGTTAAACAACGGGATATTGGACTATAATGTGTTTTTCTCAAATCCGCCTGCGTGTTTTTGCAAACGCTAAAATCCAATGCGAAGAAAATGTTTCTGCGTATTGTTGCAGGAAACCACGTTTCTGGTAGAAAACTTTCACGGAACCTTTGGCGAGTCATAGAATTTTAACGTATCTCGCATCAAAAATCAAGGGTGTTTTAAAGCGTTGTTCCACTTGCTTCAGCGTTTGTGAAAAAAACTCTTGACTTTTTTTACCAAAAAGTTGTATAATTTATATTAAGAGTGCCTGTGAGAACAAACTGCTTGCAGGTCCCCCATATTGGTTGAGATGTAAAACGCCTGCGGAGTCCGTGTAAGACCTTATACAACCAGCCCTACGATGCTGGCAGAGGCACTGGACATTGAAACAGGAACTACCTCTACAGACATAATCAGTTATCTGCAATTATCTGTAGTAAAAGGAGCAGGAATCCATGATAAGTAGAACCGCTTTCACAATTATCGCTCTTCTGGGTGTTGCCCTTGTTGTGAGTAGTTGCGGCAAGTTAGATCAGGAAGAGTTTGAAATGTGGAAGAATGAACATGTCTCGCAGATGGAACAAGCTGACGCAGACATGTCAAACAAGATTACAATGCTGGATAGCAAGGTTGATCAGCAAGGCAAAGATCTAACTGAAGCGATCTCCAGAGCAAAAGATGAAGCAATTGCTGCATCTCAGCAAGGGGATGCTGATACCATTGCTGCTGGCATGCAAAATGCCAAAGAGATGGATGCGCAACTCCGCGCCGACCTAACGAAGTCTATTGATATGCAAGGGCAAGAAGCGATGGACTTTGCCAAAGGCGAAGCTGCCAAACTTCAAAAACAACTTGAGTCCCACGGAGAAGCCGATAAAGCCCAAGATGCAGCGATAAAGCAGCTGGAATCTAAAGTCATGGCTTTGGAAGAAGGTTTAGCCATGGTAGCAGAAGAGGTTGCCGCAGCACCGACACTGTTGGTCACCGTCACTTTCGCCAGCGGACGCACCAGTTTATCCAGCGACGGACAGCAGATGCTTGACGGTATCGTTGAACAACTCACGGAAGCTTCGGATGCGAAGGTTAAGGTTGTTGGACACGCCGATGGTATGCCAGTCCTGAGGGGAAGTTATAGAAGCAATTGGGATCTCTCACAGGCACGCGCAAACTCCGCTGCAAAGTACCTGCAATCCAAAGGAATCGATGCTGGCAGAATTGAGGCTGTTGGCAAAGCGCATACCGATCCTGTTGCGCCACAGAACACTGCCGCTGGCAGAGCTATGAATCGTCGGGTCGAAGTTATTCTGGTTCCTGCACATAGCCATAACCATCCACATTAATTCCAAGTCATTCATGGGTTGGAAGCCGTTTTACGGTAGATATTAGAATTAATTAGACACTCTAAAAAGGCGAGGTTACAAACCTCGCCAGCGGGGATGGCGGCTTTCGCTCCTATTGAGAGGTCTACTTATTTGCAGGTTTTATCATAATTCCTCTGGCTCAATGAGTGCAGTCCAAGTGTTTTTGTATGAACAGAGAGGTGGGTCGTTAGCGGAGTCACGCCATCACGATGATAGTGATCGCGTGACTTCCGAGTACCCGCCTACTGCTATCATATCACTGCTCTATACACGCGTTGGATAAGGACTTTACAACTTATGCGTTTGGTATTTGCCTGCTGCTTGTTTCTGTTGTTAATTCCGTGCCTAACACTTGCAGATACCACCGATGTGCATCCCGTGCGCCCCTCCCCTGTGCGAGACTTTTTAGCGGAACACCTGCAATCTCCGTCGTTTCAGTTGTCCCTATTTTCATACAAGCCGGAGTTGGGGAGCTTGGCGGATATTCTCCAAAGCGTCGGCGTATCGAGCGTTCCGGGTGCGCTATTACCAACGTTTTCGGTTGTATTTGAACATAGTGCCGAGATAGCTTCACGTTTGGAGTTCGGCTATTGGCAAATGAAACTTGACATCCCACCGCCTACCTCAGCAAACCTCTCTACCACACTTATCCCGATTTCATATCAGTTCATTTATCGTCCGGTGCTTCTCTCCGAATATATCCCAATCTACTTGGGGGGTGGTATTGGTTATTTGGGGACCAGCTTTAGTGGTAGCGCAATCGACCTCATTGAACAGCAAGGCATCAGCTTCGACAATAGCACTTCAGGTCCAACAGGGTACATCCTCATCGGGGCAGAACTGCTGGAGTGGGAGCATAACCTATCATTCAACTTTGAGGTGAAACGGATACTCAAAACCGTAGAAACAACTGGTACTCTACCCCTCGACCTGATTTTAGACGGCACTGCGATCGGTTTAGGCATCAAAATGCGACTCTAAATGGAAACCATCAGTGGCAAACGCATTCTCCCATTTGTCGTCTGTCTCGTATTCGGTTGTATCATCGGTGGTTACTCGGATACACCGCTCCCACTTCTGAGTTTGTTGGCTGCAACGTGTGCTTTCGTCTTTTTAGGTATGGAACTTGCGGTCTATCTGTTGTTAATCGCTCTCCCATTTTCATTTCGCTACATTCTCCCAGGTCGCTTTGAAATTCAAACACCGACAGAACCCCTTTTAGGGATGCTCATCGCTGTTTACTGCGCGCGACGCATACTTGATCGGGTAATTCAGTCGGGAATCGGAGTTCCCTCCTACAGAGATAAATCGGAAAATACCTTTCCTTTTTTCGTCCCACTCTGCCTCTACGTCTTTGTTACATTCCTTTCTGCGATCAACACGCCAGATCTTTTTGGCACACTTAAAGGCGCACTCCGTGCGACAATCTACATGCTTTTCAGTGTGATAGTGCACGCTGTCATCCAAAATAGGACTTCTCTGAAACGGCTTTTTATTGCCAGTTTTCCGTCCGCTGCGGTTGCTGTCATTTGGACAGTTATCGTTCTCATTTATCACATAGATGCCTGGCAGTGGACAAGCGCGTACCGAAGCGCGCCATTTACGAATTATTCTGTTTACGGTGCGTTTACTGCTATCTTCTTCCTTGTCTGCCTGAGTCGTTTCCTCTTTGACAATAGTGGATACGACCGTGTGCTCTGGACAGCGTGGTTTATCTGCTTCGGTGTGGGTCTCTTAATGTGCTTTTCGCGTGGGGTCTGGCTATCGGTCATCGTCGCGATCGGGTTCATGCTGCTGCAACTGGGGAAAGGCGTTACGCATAAAAAGATACTGTTTACTGGTGCTGCATGCCTTATCTTACTGGTGTGTCTGAATCTTCCGGGCATCTACAACATTCTCGTCGAACGTGTTACATCTGCGGTGGATCTCAGTTACGCTTCAAACCGAGCGCGTCTCTTACGATGGGGACAGGCTTTTGTGATGTTCTCTGAAAGTCCTATTTTGGGTAAGGGATATGGCGCGTTTGCGATGTTGTACGAAGAGGATGTCGCACTTGTTGGAAGTTATACTGCACAGTATCAACTCGGTGCCCACAGCGAATACCTCCAAGTAATGGCGGAATTGGGAATCGTTGGATTAGGTGTATGGATATGGCTGAACTTTGCCTTCCTACGCTACGGGTTTCGTGCCCTCAAAACGTTAGGAGACGGCTTTTACCGTGCCGTGGTCATTGGATTGATGGCGGCAGAAATTTCATTGATGGTGCATTTCATAGTAAACAATCTGCTGAACGGGGATGCCATTGGGGTCCCCTTTTGGGGTATCTACGGATTATTGCCAGCTGTCGTGCAAATGGCGAATCGAGAAAAGACTTCATCCGAAACCCAAGACAGGGTATAATAACCCAAAGCAAGCTTCAATATTAACCCTCACATTTTGAATCCACAAGTGGGGTGGAAGTATGGAAGATTGGAAGGCAGCGGACGCGGTGTTTTTTCCACTCTTCCTGTGCTTCCATCCTTCCTCAAAACTTAATGCTGTGTCACTCCTAAAATGATGGATGTGGGCAGCCACAAGGGACTGCCCCTACAGGGAAAATCCCTTCAACCCACAGCACTAATATTGCTCAAGGGAGATATTAAATGAACATTATCCATATTATTTCAGACACATTTCGACGCGATAACCTCGCTCTCTATAGCGGAAAAGGATACACACCGTCCCTGAATGCTTTCGCGGAAAAATGTGTTGTTTTTGACAAAGCGTATGTCTGTGGTTTTCCGACTGTCCCGATCCGAGGCGAGCTCGTGACAGGGCAAGTCAGCATCTGTCGGCGAGGGTGGGAACCCTTGAAACGAGATGTCCCTGTCATCGCTGATGACTTAACGAACACTGGGGTTGTGAGTATGATGATTGCGGATACGCCGCATCATATCAACAATGGCTTCTTTTACAATCGCGGGTTCACGGGATGGAAGTGGATTCGCGGTCAAGAGGGGGACCACTTAGAGACCCACCCGTACGATTACGAATCAAAGGACGCATTGCGATATCGAGAGTACACACGAACACATCCCAATAAGTTACCCGGTGGACTTGGCAACCACATCAGAAATGCTGATTTTCGACAGACAGAGGGAGACACTTACGTCGCACAGACGATGCAAACGGCTTGTGATTGGTTAGAGCGAAACCATCAGCACGAAAACTTTTATCTGATGGTGGATACCTTTGATCCGCACGAACCGTGGGATGCCCCTGAATGGTATCTAAAGCGTTTCGATTCAAGCGATTACGACGGACCGGAGCCGATCTATCCACCCTACGGTCCCAATCCGATGAATGAACGAGAAACGGAACGTCTCAACGCCCTCTACCGCGCAGAAGCATCATTGGTTGACAACTGGATCGGGCAACTCTTGCGGAAAATCGACTATATGGGCTTGATGGAAAACACAATGGTGATTTTCATGGCGGACCACGGCTTCCTATTGGGTGAACACGGATTGCTCGCGAAGAACCTCAGCATGTATGAAGAGGTTATCCACATCCCACTCATGGTTTATCATCCAGAGGCGACACCCCGTCGGACGGATGCGCTCACCAGCATTATTGATATTCCGCCGACTGTTATTGATGTGTTCGGTGCGGAACGCGGGGCACAAGTGGAAGGTAAAAGTCTTCTGCCCGTTATTATGGGAGATACCGACACAGGACGCGAGTACACCGTTACGCACGGCGCATGGGTCGGTGGCTGGAGTCCTGATGGTGGAAGCCCGCATGGGAGCATCACCGATGGCACTTGGTCCCTGCTTTTAGAGAACCAAGGTGCGCCGAATCAGTTATTCCATTTACCTTCTGATCCGGAACAGATGAATAATCGGTTTGAATCAGATACGGCAGAGGCGCGTCGACTCTACCAAGCGTTTTTGGATTTCTTAGCACAGCACGGCGCACCAGAAGCGATGGTGTCAGAATTCCAGAATCGGTGGCAGTAGGACGGGTTGGGTAACCCAATCCCTACGTTTGCGGACGCACAGATTAACAGTCTATGCTACAACAACGTACACAATAACGGTTATCGGTCTTCGGTTATCGGTTATCGGACAAAAGGTTTCTCGGAACAACCGATTCCAATTTCGCATATTCCAAAGACGGGGTAAATGGTTACAGAATGCCCCTTCACCGACAACTGAAGACTGAAAACTAAGCACTACGTCCAGTCCATAATGACACCCAAATATTCATCCTTCCGATCTGTCAATCCGTCGTAGGCAGATTGTGCGTCTTCTGGGTCAATGACATGCGTCAGCAATTCTTCGACTTTGAACTTGCCCTCACACATCAGTGAATACACTAAGCGTGAGTTGCGTTCAAGTGAATGCTTCGATTCACCGGTGTGCATCGTCGGATAGATCCACTCATGCGCGCTTCTGAGCGTAATCGCGCCTAAACCAATGCTGTGGCTATAGTTCAGAATCGCTGTCGCATCCGTAACGTATTCACCTCGCGGTGAACCGAGTAAGATGACCTCACCCTTGGTACCTGTTAATTGGTATGCGGTTTCAACAAGTCTCGGGTTCCCGATCGCTTCGACGGTAACTGCGGTTTTTTCGCCATTTGTCAACGCGATGACGCGTTCCAGAGTATCCTCTTCGTCAGGATTAATCAGATGCTGAATACCGCACTGCTGGGCGATTTCAAGCCGACGCGGCACCCGCTCGATGCTGATGACTTTCATACCTGCCAAGTTGAAGAGTTGGGATGCGGAGTTGCCGACCAACCCCAAACCGATAACCGCGACGGTATCCCCAAATTCGGCGGAAGATACTCGTAGAGAGGTCATCGCAACGGTTGCCATTCGGACGAACGGGACCAGTTTTTCATCTATCTCTAAAGGCGGTTTCAGTGCTAAAAGGACTGCCTCAGTTTTGGCGATAGAAGCGTGTGGACTATAGCAGAAAGCGAGATCTCCGACAGCGCATTTCGTTACGTTTTCACCGACTTTGAGAACTTCACCGATCGCCGTATAGCCAGAGCCGTGTGGGAACCGTGTCCCGCTTTCGAGTCCTGTATATCCTGCCCCTTCGGTGCCGGGACTAATCAAACTATAGTGCGTTTTTAAGAGAATTTGGTTCGGCGTGAGTGCCTCATCAAGTTCAAAATCTTCCAGCGTTGCTGAACGTTTCGCTGGCATCACAATCCGTTTGCCTTTCATACCATTATGCTCCTTGTTGAATTTTTTCCATTATGGTATCATATTTACCAAACTTTTTTTTAATTATTCCTTGCGGTTCGATGAAGTGGGCTGGGTGCTTTGACGTTTCTCGGCGTAGAGCCAGCCCGGCACGTTGTTTGGGCTTACGTTTTCTCTATACTTTCAGGCATAGAGCTGGATCCCTTAAAAAAGGAAATATTTCTTTATGAGACTTACGAAAGAACAGTGCGAAACCTACCAGGCACAAGGCGTATTGATCGTCAAAAATGCCTTGACTGACGAAGACCTACAGCCAGTAATTGATGAGATTTCGGATTGGATTTCGGAACGCGCCCTTGCTTTAAAACAGGAGGGTAAAATCGAAAATCTCTACGAAGATGACCCCTTTGACCGACGGTTTGGAAAATTACTCGCACAATCAGGTGAAATGGTAAGTGGCTTGGACATCATGCACTACCGTGGCAAAGCCATCTTCGAATTCCTGAAGAACGACAACCTTTTAGATGTCATTGAAGGAATTGTTGGTCCCGAAATTACGTGTAACCCGATTCAGCACCTACGTGCGAAACCGCCGGTCATAGACGGGAACGCAAGTTGGGCAGGCGGCGTTCCGTGGCACCAGGATGCTGGCGTCATGATGCCAGAGGCAGAGGGATCTGCTATCGTCACATGTTGGCTTCCGTTGGGTGATAGCACAGTAGAGATGGGATGCCTTCAAGCATTAGCGGGTATTACCGAGGAAAAGGGTTACCTGACCCATCAGAAAGAGGGCGGGACGATGATCAAACCGGAGTTGATGCCGGATGTTGAACCGCTTATGTTGGAATGTTACCGTGGTGATGTTATCCTATTGAGCCGCTTCACACCCCATCGTTCGGAACCGAACACGTCCGACCGATGCCGTTGGTCATTGGATTTACGGTATCAGACGACAGGGCATCACACCGGACGGACAGCACATCCCGATTTCATTGTGCGGAGTCGCAAAAATCCTGAAACTGTCCTGTCCGAACACCAAGAATGGTGTGACTTGTGGACAGATGCTTTTGAAAACCCGCGAGGCTTCGCAGGACATAGGTCGGAATAGCAGTCAGCAATTAGCGGTTGGTAGTTATCGATTATCGGTTAAGAGAGGCATCTAACAAAGGGCTTTTCTTAAGATAGTATCAAAACCGGTAGCCTGCAACAATACGCAGAAATACTTTCTTCGCATTGGATTTTAGCGTTTGCAAAAACACGCAGGCGGATCTAAGGAACGCATCCGATAGTTCTAACGCACGTCCTTTCTCCGCAAGGTAAAATTAAAAATCCGCAAGGTAAAATCTAAAAATGCAAGCGATTATTCTGTGTGGTGGTCTCGCCACACGGCTCGGCGAGACTGCGAAAACCCTTCCGAAGATTCTGCTGGAAATCGCTGGGAAAACAGTCTTGGAATGGCAAATCCAATTGCTCAGAGATGTAGGTGTCAACTCGGTCATTCTCGCGTCCGGACACCTTCACGATGTGCTTTATGAACGCGTAGGAGACGCTTACGCTGGTATGCGCATCCATTATGCTAAAGAGGAAAAGAGGCTCGGTACTGGCGGTGCGGTTCAGAATGCGATGCAGCAGATTAACACATCGCCGTTTTTTGTCCTAAACGGCGATATCTTGATCGCCAACTTTTCGCTGCGGGAAATGTTAGTTCGATTTGAACAAGGAATGACAGGGGTGCTGTTAAGTGTGCATGTCCCGGACATCCGCCCCTACGGCGAGATTGTATCGGACGGTGAGGGAAAAATCCAAGCGTTTCGTGAGAAACAACCCATCTGTCGTGCGGGATATGTCAACGGGGCGATATATCTTTTCAATCAAAGCATTGCTGACGCGTTTCCAAGCGACCGAGAAAACTTCTCTATGGAGCGAGATGTTTTTCCGGATGTTCCCAATCTCTACGCTTTAGAAACGGACGCCGACTGGATTGATATCGGTGTTCCAGAACGTTTAGCGGACGCACGCAAACACTTTTAATTTTACCTTGCGGTTCGGTCAGTGGAGCTAAATATTTAACGTCCCTTTGTCTTTTTTGTTGACCGCTACTCCCCTACCTCTTCGGTTCGCAAGACGACATAACTCCGATACCGTTCTGCATGTATTACCCCTGCTTCAACGGCATCCTGAACAGCACAATCAGGTTCGGCGACATGGGCGCAATCGTTGTATTTGCATGTGCCGAGGTAAGGTTCCATTTCCGGAAAATAGTGCTCTAAATTCTCTGTATCTACACCCCACAATCCGACTTCCCGTATACCGGGTGTGTCGGCGACTTCACCACCGATGTCTAAGGGAAAGCGTTCGACAAGGGTCGTTGTATGCCGTCCCTTCTGAGTTCTGATACCGACTTCACCGGTGCGCAGGTCTAAACTGGGTTGGAGTGCATTCAGGAGACTGGATTTACCGACACCCGACGCGCCAACAATAACACTAAATTTATCCTTTAGTGCCTTTCGGAGCGCGTCCAGACTCTCAGGCACATTGATGCTGGTATAGATAACCGGGTAACTCAATTCCTCATAAACAGCAAAGGTCGTTGCGAGTTCCGTTCGTTGTGCCTCATCCACTAAGTCCATCTTGTTGAGACATACCACCGCTTCCATGTCCCCCGCTTCCGCCAAGATAAGAAACCTATCGAGTGTCCGAAAGTTAAGGGGCGGCATCAGCGTAGAGACAACGGCTACGATTTGATGTGCATTCGCAACGATAACCTGTTCAATGTCCCCGTGTTTTCCGGCGTATTGCCGCGAGAACTTTGTCTGACGCGGCAGAATATCCTCTATCACTCCCTCTTCCATATCAAGTTGTGTGAAGATGACCCAATCACCAACAGCAACTGGGTCGGCATAGAGTCTGCGTCCGGTTTCAGATCGGTATCTCCGTTTGAGTGTGCCACGGAGTGTGCATCGCAGGATAATATGATCGTGTTGGACATCATAAAATCCTGTCCGCGCCCGGATGACTCTGCCTTGTTCGCGTGTAAGGATAGATTCCACCTCCCAAAAGCGTAGAAGCAGTTGACAATTCTATCAAAAATTTGTTAGACATACGTTTTCATAGTCTCCAAAGCTACTTCAACATCCTCATCAAAATTATCAAACTTGCATTCGCATGAAACGCGACCGTCATAGCCTGCTTTTTGTAGTGACGTGAAAAAATCTGTGAAATCGAAATCGTCGTTTCCGGGATAGGAACGCTTGACAGGTTCGGCTATATGAACATGCGCGAGCCACTCAGCAGCGTCGATAATGTTCTGCATCGGTTCTTCTTCCTGATAGATGTGATAGAGATCTGCCAACGCTTTAATACCGGGGCGATTCACGCGTTTTGCCATAGCGAGTCCATCTGCGACAGTCCGGAGGATATTCCCCTCTCGCCAACAAATGGGTTCGATGACAATCGTCATGTTATGGGTTTCGGCATGATCCGCCGCCATATCGAGGAACTCAGCAATCTGTGCCAATGCACGTTCGCGCGAATAGCCTTCCTCTATACTACGAGAACCGCTGCTGCCGTAGACGATAATCTCACCACCAATTTCATTGCCTCTACGACACGCAGTCTCTACATAACGAGATAAACGCGAAAAATCGACAACATCGCCGACGACACGCAAGTCACCCGGAATAAACCCGGCGTACGATTCCGGTTTTAACGGTGCCTTCGCTACCTGTTCACGAATTCTCTGGAATTCAGTCTCACCCGCCTCAGGCATCAATCCGGGACGCACGCCTAACTCAATGTAGTCATATCCGACTTCTGCGAGTCGATTGACATTCTCTAAACCTGTACAAACTCCAAATCTCATCCGTTGGCTCCTTCTTATTCTCCAAATCGTCGTTTTCGCTGGCTATAAGCACGCAAAGCACGAAGAAAGTCAATCTTCCGAAACGAGGGCCAGTACGTATCACAGAAATAGAATTCTGAGTAAACGCTCTGCCACAGCAAAAACCCGGATAACCGCACCTCACCGCTGGTACGAATGATTAACTCAGGATCCGGAAGGTTTGAGGTGTAAAGATAGGGAGTAATTTTATCGACCGTGAGTTCATCTGCAATCTGGTGGACAGGTTTACCCGCCTCACTCTCGACTTTCAGGTGTCCCCGAAACGCTTCAATAATTTCCTCTCGCCCACCATAAGCGACAGCGACATTTAAGATAAATTTGTCGTAATGCTGCGTTGCTTCTTCTGCCTCCCGAATTGCTTCTTGCAGACTACTTGGCAACAGTTCTATCTGTCCCATTGCACGTACTCTGATCTGGTTCGTATGGAGTCCCTCAATAGTGACAAGTTCCCGCATTTTCCTTTCAATCAGTCCGAGAATTCCTTCCACTTCATGTGCGGCGCGTTTGAAATTATCAAGGGAGAAAATCCAGATTGAGAAAATTTCAACGCCAAGTTCGTCGCACCAATGGAGGACCTCTTCGAGTTTGTTCGCTCCTTCATGATGCCCCTCAATGACATCGTCAAGCCCACTGGCTTTCGCAAAGCGACGATTTCCGTCTAAAATTACACCAATATGACGTGGGATCTTCCAAGCAGTGGCTTCGGATTCCAAACGCCGCTGATAGGCATTATAAAAAAATTTTTCAATTCGTCTTTTAATAGCGTGGAATGGGTTCATATTTTTAATTTTACCTTGCAGAGGAATAGGGTTGCTTAGAACTGTGAAGTGATGTTCTTATATCCGCTCTCCATTCCATTACGAGCTACGCTTCTCCGTTGCAATGTAGGCATGATTTGTGAGGTCTCCCACATTGCGACATTTATTATAACACAGCAGCGTTATTTAGAAAAGTCTATAATTAGCCGTCAGCCGTCAGCAATCGGCAGTCAGTTAAAAGAGGGATATGATACGCCTAACACCCTTGCCCCTGATAACCGAGAGGATTTTTCAAAAAAAATCCACACTGCCCGTATTCAGCACGACTCCAATAGGATTGATGGCTTGAGAAGTAAAAGAGATTTTAAAGTTGACGTGTTGTAGAAAATGTGATAAATTTATTGGAAAACATTCACAGATAGTGGTCGGGCGTTTGTAGCGATCGCTAAAATAATATGTATCCATCTACTATCAAGTTTTCAGTATATCTATGTGCAAATTCTTAATCACTGACGCGCAGCCCGTAACGAAGTGGAGGGCGGTTCTACGGAAAGGCACTTCATTGGTCAAACCCGCCTCAACGAACCGCAAGGAATAATTAAAAAATTTGAAACTTCCACTTCGCTAACACCCTCATGCATTCCTGCCCACGGTGTCACCCTCAAATCCATTCTTATTGCCGTTATTCTCATACCGATTAACTGCTACTGGGTTATTGAGATGGAGGTTATTCGGTATTCAGGTCATCCTGTAACGATTTCCCTCTTCTTCAATGTGATTTTCAGCCTGTTCCTGGTTATCGGTGTAAACTATCTGTTGCGCCGTTTTACCCCGAGCTTCGCACTGGTACAAAGCGAGTTAGTCGTTGTTTACCTGATGCTTTCGATCGCTTCGGGAATTACTGGGCACGACATGCTTGAGATTTTAGTCCCGATGTTAGGACACGCCCACCGTTTTGCGACTCCGGAAAACGAATGGCAACAGTTGTTTGTCCCCTTCCTGCCAAAGTGGCTCACCGTTAGCGACACGTCCCTTTTACACGGCTATTATGAGGGTGAATTACCTCTCTACACAGTTGAAACATTGCTCGGCTGGGCAACACCGGTCCTCTGGTGGACTGCGTTTATCACTATGTTGGTTTTCGGCATGCTTTGCATCAATATAATTGTTCGCAAACAATGGATCGAACACGAGAAATTAAGTTACCCGATCATCCAACTCCCACTCCAATTGACAGAAACACCACAGAATCGGTTCTTTCAGAATAAATTGATGTGGCTCGGTTTTGGAATTGCCGGTGCGCTTGCTCTCTGGAATGGTGTCAACTTTCTGTACCCGATCTTACCTGAACTACGGACCCGTGTGCGCAGTTTCCAAATCTTTACGGAGAGCCCGTGGAACGCTATGGGGCGAATCCCGTTTTCACTCTATCCGTTCGCCATCGGGCTCGGTTTCTTTATTCCTCTTGATCTCTCGTTCTCGTGCTGGTTCTTCTTCTGGTATTGGCGATTCATGCGGGTTCTCGGTGCCGCCCTTGGATTACGCAGCCTGCCTCGCTTTCCATACATGAACGAGCAGGCATCGGGTGGTTATCTCGCGTTGTGCGCCTTAGCTATCTGGGCAAGTCGGAGACACCTTTTGGACGTTGGCAAAACAGTTTTTGGATTGAGGAATCGGGGTTACAAACCCCTCCTACAGGGTAGGGTTTCGGGGGACACCCGGCAAGAACCGATGTCATATCGCGGCGCGGTACTTGGGCTTATCGCAGTGATGGCATTCCTTGTGCTTTTTTGCTACTATGGCGGCGCTGAAATTTGGGTGATGTTTGCATTCTTCGTTATTTATTATATGATCTCCATTGCTATTACTCGGATGCGCGCCGAATTAGGCACACCTGTGCATGACTTGCACTACTCCGGTCCTGATGAAATTTTGAGTCGGACTGTCGGAACAAGGCGGTTGGGAAGAGACAACCTCATCATGTTTTCGATGTTTTGGTTTATCAATCGTGCGCATCGCAGCCATCCAATGCCGCACCAACTCGAAGGTTTCAAAATCATGGAACGAACAAACATGACGATGAACCGTATCATTTTCGCTTTGACGCTTGCGACTATTTTAGGATCGTTAGCAGGATTTTGGGCGTTAATCGATCGAGGTTATCGGCTCGGTATGGAGATACGCGCCTATTGGCCCTCTCTAAGTGCTTTCGGTATAGAGCCGTATCGTCGCCTCGCGGGATGGTTGCAGGCTCCAGAAGAGACACTCATCCCCGAAAGCGGATTTATGGGCATAGGGTTTCTCTTAACAACGGTGCTAATGTTCTTTCGGATGCGATTCGTATGGTGGCCATTTCATCCGGCAGGTTTCGCTATCTCTACGAGTTGGGGTATGAATGTTACGTGGAGCTGCCTTTTCATGAGTTGGTTAATTAAGTGGCTTATTCTTCAGTACGGGGGCGTCGTTCGACACCGCAAGATAGCCCCCTTTTTCTTAGGGTTAATTCTGGGGGAATTTACGGTCGGGAGTCTCTGGACAATCTTAGGGATCATCGTCGGTATTCCGACTTACGGGTTTTGGGTGTAGCAAATGGTTATCGGTCTTTGTTTGAAGAAGAATCTGATTTAACCAGGGAAACACCGAAGCCAAAACACCCTTTTTTAACCGAAAACCAAAAACTGAAAGGGTTGTGAGCAACCCGTACTGACAACGCCTTAAAAATCGTCAGGTCGCGAACCTACAGCCAAATTCAGCGGCAATAGCAGCAATGTTAGACTAAACAGGAGTGTCCATTGCCATTCCCATTTGAGGGGTGCCATTCCTAAAAATTGCGCCACAGGTTCAACATAGAGCGTCGCCAAATGGAGTGCTATAATAACAAATGAAATAATGATGAGCCGGGTGTTAGCGAACACCCTTTGAACCAGCGATTCCCATGGATACCGTAAAGCTTGCCAACATGTAGCGAGCTGCGTGAAAATAAGGGTGGTACACGCGGCTGTTCGCGCGATCGCAATATCCAAAGTATTTGGATCTCCCTTATCTCCAATGGAAAGGACATCTCTCATTAACGTTGAAACACCAAATGTATCGGACAATGTAGGTGAACGCCATAGGATAAAGAAGAAGGGGATAATTGTCATCAGACTAATAGTCACAGCGCGGCAAACGATGTCTACACCTGTCGTTTTTGAAAGGAAGCGCGATCTCGAAGACGATGTTGGACGGTGATGTTTTTCATCAGCAAATATCCGTTCTGTACCTATAACCAATGATGGTAATAGGGTCATGAGAAATTGCGTCCAAATTATCTGTGTTAGCGTCAATGGCATAGGCATCTTATAGAGATAGTGTAGAACCGTTCCAAAAGTCAGTGTGAGAAGTAGGGAGAGTGTACAAGAAAAGTTCCATCGCAGAAAACTGGCAGCGTTATGGTAAGCCTCGCGAGCATGCAGCAGCACATCTCGGACAGCTTGGAAACCGCCCTTGTTAATGAGTCCATCGGCTGCGGCTTGCACAACATGTGACGCATCGACTCTACTTGCGAGTGTAATATCCGCAACGGTCATAGCTCGGAGGTCTTCCCTGCTTTGTCCCAAAAATCCTATTGCATGTCCTTGACGTTTTAAACTAAGGACGATATTTCGACGCTGATACCACGTTGGTTGCGAATAAGCAATCCACTTTTCTATTTCACTATCGAGTTGTTCGCGCGAGACGCTTTCAAGTTCCTCTCTTGACACCACTGCTTTTCGGTTGTGGATAAGCCCAAGATCCTTCGCGAGATCGACCGTTTCTTGTTCCTCACTTTCAGTGATGAAAATAATTTTAAGTCCAGTATCAAGACTGGACTTCAGGATTGCCTTCGTTCGTTCATCATTGTTGGCAGAAAAACTGATAAATCCTAAAAAGATAGGATTGTATTCCATTTCCTGCGGTTTCAGAATAACATCAGAGGAATGAAAGGCTACGCCATAGACTTGCGATTTCGTATTCATTAGATAGTCTATGATTTCATGGTACATCTCATACCTATCGTCGGATAAGGGTGCTGCTTCGCCATGAATGAGTACATACCCGCAAGTGTCAAGCACTGTTCGAGCATCTCCAAAGATGATATTAAGATAATCCTCCGGTGCTGATTCGAAGACTTGCATTTGATACGGATAGTTACGCGTCAAGGGATACGTATTCACCAACGGCAATCGAGTCCTCAGACTTTCCAGTTGGTAGCCGAGTTTCTCCACATCCTTCTGGATGGCGATTTGGGGCGACAGTCGCATCTCGGAAGCCATGGAAACCTCTGAAGTTGTTGACGTATTTAGGAGGTCAGCACTGTCTGTATCCCGTCCATCGGAAGTACCAAGTCCCGCTGTGAACACTAAGTGTGGAGCCCCCTGTGGGATTTTTCCGCCGGGTGCCATTGCCTCAATAGCGCCCTGTCGCTCTGCAGGGGTAAGCTCCTTGAGAGAATTTAACCAAGCGTCCCATGTTTTGCCATCTACTAATTGCTCATCAACGAAAAGATTTGAAATTGTTAGGGCGCGTGTGGTGGAAAGCCCATTTTCATTCGCAAAAAAAGTGGTAATGCGACTTAGTTTTTCAAGGCTACGTGCATTCCGTAGCACAACCCCTTTTTCCAACAATCTGTGGGCGTGTTTAGAAAAAAATAAACGGAGCACTTGAATCACGTCTTGGGGGGCAGATGCGACAGCAAATAGCATCCCTAAATGGATTAGAGACTGCCAATTGGTAGCACGATTCTGATATTCAAACCACCACGCGATTGTGACAGCCACGCCTCCGACCACCATACCGATAACTTTTATCGTGGTATATAAACCTCTTGTTTCACTTTCTGCGAGGATATTCGCGACGAGCGTTGGCCGTGCATCCGGACGTTGTTTCCATATCTCCAATTGCCTCCCGGTTTGCACAACGATCGCAAGCCCATGCCCTGCTACAACGTATGTCCCGCCGAATGCCATATTTTTTTGTTTTTGAGGCGGTAAAGCACTATCTTGTATATCCACCGCTACCTTTGACACGGGTTCCTCGGTTCCAAAGAGTCCTGACTCATCAATCATAAGACCTTCTGATTCAATGATCCTGGCATCAGCAGGCACATAATCCCCTGCGCTGAAAGGGAGTAGATCCCCAGGCACGATGTCCTCTGGCGCGTACTCATCTAATTTCCCCTGCCGAATAACCTTGATACTATGCACCATAAACCTATTACGGGTGGTATCACGGCTGCGAATGCGATATTCCATCATGTATGCGGACACGGCATGAATAACCAGAACTGCTCCAACAACGCTGACTGCCTGAAGCGTAACACTGCTCGGACCGTTGGTTAAGGAAACACTTAAGATGACTGTGGCGACTCCCAAAACAATGATACGCCAGGTGAGCAACGATTTAAGAAATGCTGCCAGAGGAAACGCGTCTTCCTCTGGGGACATCTCATTTTTACCGTGCCGTGCCTGCGCCCTCTGAAAGGCTTCGGCACTCAATCCCTGCTCCATATTGGAGTCGAATTTATTCAGTATTGATGCGATGTTTTCCGCATGAAAATTTGACATTTTTTAATTATTCCTTGCGGTTAAACAACGTGGGTTTGAACTTGACATGTCTTTCTTATATCCGTTCTCCATTTCATTACGAACTACGCACTTTGTTCTACAGAGATGAGGTATCCCGCAAACGCTAAAAAACGCTTGCTCCATGAGCATCCGGCTTTAAAATTTTAATATCAGACGCAATTTGGTGCTTTTTAAAGGCAGCTTGCATCTTCTCAGCAACCTGTTCCGCGTGATCCAAACAATAGGCTGCGATAGTTGGTCCTGCTCCGCTCAATGCAACGCTAAGTGCTCCAGCGGTGGTAGCGGCTTCTGCCACATCATCAAATCCTGGAATCAGCGAAGTCCGGTAAGGTTGATGCAACCTATCCTTCATTGCGACGCGCAACATTTCAAATTGTCTCGTGGCAATGCTGGCGATTAGGAGTGTACTCCGGCTTGTATTATAGATTGCATCTGCAAAACCGACAGATGTCGGTAACACCCCGCGTGCTTGTTCTGTTGACAGTGGGAAATTAGGGATTGCCAATACAATCGAAAGGAGGGGCGGACATTCTAATCGAACGGTATGAACCTGAGCATCCTCCTGTGCCGAAACGACGAGTCCACCATACAGAGAGGCAGCGACGTTATCCGGATGCCCTTCGAGTTCTGTCGCAAAGTTGAGAAGTTCTTTGTCAGCAAATGGAGTCCCGCAGAGCGCGTTTGCAGTAAGCAATCCACCAAGAATGGCTGTTCCACTGCCGCCGAGACCCCGAATCGCAGGTATCCCATTTTGTATCTGCAATCTGAAACCCTTGGGACGTTTCGCTCCGCTTCGTTGGAAAACGAGTTCTACCGCTTGAAATGCGACATGCGCTGGCGTACTGGGTATTTTATCGGCATCTACGCCGCTTACAATCACTTCCGTGCCGGTTTCAGACGTTTCCAACGTAACTGTACTATAGAGTTGGAGAGCAAGCCCTAACACATCGAATCCGGGTCCCAGATTCGTTGTGCTTGCCGGAATCCGCGCGGTAACTTTTCGGTTAAAAGTAGGAGGCATTTTTAATTATACCTTGCGGAGGAACACCGACGTTTCGAGTTTGACATCCGTTCCTCATATCCGCCTGCGCCGATGTTGCAGGCTACGGGTTTTTCAGTCTTCAG
>JAGWBV010000071.1:26991-42639 GCA_021295715.1 Candidatus Poribacteria bacterium
ACCGACGTTTCGAGTTTGACATCCGTTCCTCATATCCGCCTGCGCCGATGTTGCAGGCTACGGGTTTTTCAGTCTTCAGTTTACTGATAACTGACAACCATTGACTACAATTTTGAGATTGCAGTTTCCATTCTGCCCAATGCCTCTTGGATATTATCTAACGAGTTGGCATACGAAAGACGCAGGTACCCATCACCATATTTGCCGAAAGAGGTACCAGGCAATAGGGCGACATCTGCTGCCTCCATGAGATAATCGGCGAGTGCTTCACATGAAAGTGGCAGTTGCGTAACGTTGGGAAACACATAGAAGGCACCGAGCGGTTTGATACAACTGATCCCTTCAATGGCATTGAGTCCATCTACAATTGCGTCGCGCCGTTTCTGAAATTCTGACACCATCTCAGTAACAGAGTCTTGCTGTCCTGTCAGTGCCTCGATCCCTGCGAGCTGCGTGAAGGTAGCAGTACAGGAATTAGAATTAATAGTTAACTGCGTGATTTTATCAGCGATTGCTTGCGGAGCAATACCGTACCCCAACCGCCATCCTGTCATTGCGTAAGTTTTAGAATGCCCTTCGATCAGAATTGTCCGTTCCTTCATGCCGGGCAGACTGAGAACACTGTGGTGTTTACCTTCATAGAGAATGCGTGAATAGACTTCGTCTGTCAACACATAAAAATTGTGTTTCTGTGCGAGTTCCGCGATTGCTTGAAGGTCTTCAAGGGTTAACGTGCCACCTGTAGGATTTTGAGGTGAGTTGAGAATCAGTAGCTTCGTTCGATCAGAGATCGCAGCTTCAAGATCGTCAAGTCGGAACCGGAAATCTACCTCCTCGCGAAGGTGTAGCGGTACTGCTTTTCCGCCGATGAAGTCGATAACAGATTCGTAGACGGGGAACCCGGGTTCGGGATAAATTACCTCATCACCCTCATCGATTAACGCTAAAATAGTGAAGAAAATAATAGGTTTCGCTCCGGGTGTCACTGTGACTTCGTCAGGGTGTATGGGAACCCCCCGCGTTTCGGTGATATGCTGCGCGACAACCTCGCGAAACTCCGGCACACCAGCAGATGGACAGTAGCCAGTATGCCCGTCCTTCATCGCTTTGTATGCTGCCTCAATAATATTAATGGGTGTTGGAAAATCCGGCTGTCCTATTTCCAAGTGGATGATGTCTTTGCCTTGTGCCTCTAACTGTTTGGCTTTAGCTAAGACTTCAAATGCGGATTCCGTGCCTAATCGACTCATCCGCGTTGCGAATGTGGATACTTCCAAAATTATACCTCCGCGCATTGGCTATCGGCTATCGGCTGTCAGTTGTCAGTAACCGTCGTAGGTACTGCGAACGTTTTCACCTATCACAAGGGTCACTGATGGCTGCAAGCCGACCGCTGACGGCTATTCTGCTTGCATGATAGCTCCGGTGGAACTCGCTATCCACACGTTCTGTCCGTCAAGCACAAAAACTTTGACTAATTTTTCTCTGGAATTTTCAAGCTCCCAAGTTCCGCCACCATCACTGGTACGCAGGATGGCACCAACTCCAAAGTCGCCACCAACAGCCCAACCGTTCTTCTCATCTGCGAACCCAACACTTCGCAGTGTTTCTTCTGTGCCACTCACTTGTTCTTCCCATGATTCGCCGCCGTCACTGGTGTGAAGAATCACACCATTTTCACCAACAGCCCAGCCCATTGACGCATCAAGGAAAAAGATGTCTTCAAGGATATCCTCTTTGTTGGTCGATTGTGTGACCCAAGTCTGTGCGCCATCTGTCGTTTTCTGAATCAAGGCATGTTGACCCTGTGTACTCGGACTCACGCGGACCCCGGCAACCCATCCGGTTTCTTCGTCAAGAAATTGAATGGCGTTGTACATATTTGCGTCATCATCGCCAACCGCCCCGATTTGTCCACCTTGAAGAACCTTCCATGAACGTCCGCCATTTTTCGTAGAAAGGATGGTGTCACTTTCTCCTACTGCGTACCCGACCTCTTTATTCGGAAAATAGATACCTTTAAGTCCGTTGCCAACCTTGCTGGTTTGCATTTCCCAGTCTCTACCGTTATTGGTACCGACGATTGCCCCGTTCGCGCCGACAGCCCAACCATTTTTATCATCGAGGAAGTACACTTCTGCTAAGTCGGCAGGGATTTTGATTTCCGATTTTTGCCACGACTTACCACCATCCATGGTGTATCCGATGAAACCTGGATTTTCAAAGTCTTCAAAGGATGCGGCACCGACGACCCAGCCAGTACTCATACTCGTAAAAACGATTGACATGTAATCCCGAACCTCTGGATCGCGTTCCTGTAAAATGCTCCAATTTCCTAACGCCGGTAGAACGGTCCCCAAAATACCGAGGGTCGCGAGTAGTATTATTCCTGTCAGTAGGCGTGACTTAAGTTTGTTCATTGTTATTGTATCTCCTTTTTTGATAAAAATGTATGCTAAGTGCAGATTTTTTTGGGTGCAGCTGCAGATCTCCAAAAACTTGCCGTTATAGAGCGTGCTGCAGCTTAGCAAGTCAGCGACTCGCTAATAAGATTATAATATAACCTTGAATTGCAAATTAAGTCAATACATTTTTCGCAAGCATCCAAGGGATCGAGACGTTGAAAGCAATACGGATTCTACCGAGAAAAATTAAAACGCCATAGGCTTGCGAGGATGCGTTTTAATGTTACGGACATCCGCTACTTTGCCACAATTAAAGTCCCGGTTTTAAAACTCTCTCCCACCTGAAGTTGATAGACGTAAACGCCGCTTTCCACAATTTCACCTGATTCGTCGTGTCCATCCCAAATCAACTCCGTTTCACCCGGTAGTGCAGTCAAAGACTTAACGAGCATTCCGTCAATGTCAAAGATGATCACTGTGAATTCACCCGATGTTTCTTCAAGCGCGCGCGCCGGGAAGACAACCCGATTGAAATCCTCGTCTGGAGAAAGCGGTGTAAAAGGATTCGGATAGGGTTTGTCAAAAATACGAAGCCTTTTTTCTATAGGGACGGATTCGTTGTTTGCCTCGTCAATAGCGATGACAGCATACGTAAAACTGCCTATAGGTAGTGAGCGGTCATCAATAAATCTATATTCTGTCTTTAACTCACTGATTTCCGCAAGCGTTGTAAGTCCTTCGGTAATTCGGTATATTATTACATCACGACTGACGCTCGGTTTCCATAAAACTTCGACACCATCGCTTGAAGGCGTGATGCTAAGCGTTGTCGGTGGCTCCGGTGCGGCAGTATCCAGTGATACATTTACTGTTTGGACCGGTGAGCGTTCCGATTGCAAGAAAAGCGTCTTGTAAGCGGTAATCTGATAGGTATGGTTACCCGGAGGAACGTTTACATCTCGAAACGTAGTTGACGAACGGTTTTCGACCTGAATCGTAGAATCGTCCTTGTCTCTATAGATGAGATAACCGTTGACATCTGAATCTGTTGATTTCTGCCAACGGAGGGTCACATCGTTTTCTCCGGTTTTATCGGCTTCAGCGGTGAAACCTATAACCGGGTCGGGTGGAACATTTGGAATAACCTGTAAGGTAAAATCGTCGTTGTTGAGTTTTCCGTCCGCCTGTCCGGGTCGGATGAATTCACCGATGGGACCGTCTTGAAGGTTGCGAAGCCGCGCTCTGAAAACCGCTTCTGGAATAAGCGTATTCGGGGTCTGACACTCAAAGGTAATTTCATAGAGCGAGTTCTGAAAATCAACGATAACATCTGCGAGTTCAACACGTAGAACACTTCCACCTGAGACGACAGCCCTCGCTACGATTTGGTTGCCATCCCGTGAAATACCTCTAAAAAAGGACGATTGGGTCAAAAATCCCCGTGGCATCGTGATTTCAATCGTTTTAATTTCTTCACCCGGCTCTGCTAAGGACCGGTCAATTACAAGTGCCACGAGCAACGGCACGGTTGAACTCGCCGGAACAACGCCTTCCTTTTGCCCTACGACGTTAATTTCTCCAACAGAGGTAACCGCTCCATCACTCTTAGCGGAGACCAAGAGTAGACTACCGATAAGTATCAAAACAATAGATATGTTTTTCATCTTTTAATTATACCTTGCGGTTCGGTCAGGGGGCTTAGCACCTTGACGTTTATTTCCGTAGATCCGCCTGCGCCGCTGTTGCAGGCTATGGGTTTGGATCTAACGCAAATCTCGCTACTGACTGCTGGCAACCGACGACCGACACCTATTAAAGCAACAGATTAAGGGAGAACCGCTGTGTTGTATTGTCTCGGAAATCCCCACTGAGCAGTTGAAACCCATAATCGATCTGGAGGGCAGTACCACTGATCGGAAGTTTAGCACTTCCACCGAAACTCAGCGTCGTTGCCGAACTGCCTCCACTTTTCACACCATAACCGCCGCGAACAGCAATGGATCGATTCAACCAGATTTCCATTCCTGTGCGTATATAAATTTCGCCATTGCGAGACGCAACTTCAAAACTCCCCAGACTGCCTCTCAACAAGTTGCTGACGGCTGCACCTTGCGCGCTCATCTCCGCGATAGACGCAAGTCTGTACGCCAAACCCGCGCGAATGTTTAACGGCACCGGATCTGTTTGGGTGTCAGATATGCTCATATCTGCGGGGAGCAAGTTTTCCACCGACGCGCCAAGACTCAGACTCTGGAAAGGTTTTGCGATTACGCCGAGATCAAAAGAAACGGCTGAACTGGAGGTATTGACGAAATATGGATTCTCTACGACAAATTCGTTTGCTGCGTCAAAAGAGGTACCGAAGAGTTTTAGATTTGCCCCGATTGCGAATTGCTTAAAAAGGGCATTTCCGTAAGAGAGACGCAACGTTTGTTCACGATAAACTTCGGAGTCTTCTGCTAAAATACCGAGCCCCGCGCCAATCGATCCGAATCTCCCGAATGGGATAACGCCGTTGGCAGCGTTGTAGGTGATAAGTCCATTAAAGCGTTGTGCGTGCGTAGCACCGAGATGGATATCATCAATATAACCCAATCCTGCGGCGTTGTAATCCGCGGCGTTGCTATCATCGGCAAGTGCGACGAAAGCGCCCCCTAAACCTAACGGTCTCGCGCCAACACCAATATTATTGAATGTTGCAGCGGCAACCGCAGGAAAAAGCGACACGATGAGTAGAATTAGACGGAATATATGTTTCAATTTTCTAATTTTCCTTGCGGATCTTTAATTTTTCCTCGCGGAGGCGCAGCGTGCGTTAGAACTTTGACGTGCGTTCCTCAAACCTGAAGAAATACCCAAGCAAAAACCCCTCCGCTACGCTTACGGGCTGCGCGTCTATGTTTAAAAAACCTCTTAGCCGACAACTATTCTTACTGATAACTGTTCCTCTGACAATCGATAACCGACAACCAATTCAATTCAGTCCACCTGTCATCGGGACAAAACGGACAGGGATAATCTCAGTGGTTTCGAGAGAGTGTCCCGAATTCTCATCGGTTTGAAGTCCTTTCCGAATTAGAAGGAGATTTTGTTCAGAGCCCCCGACAGGGATCACCATCCTACCACCCGGCTTGAGTTGCTGAATGAGCTGCTCAGGGATGTCCGTAGGTGCTGCCGCGACAAGCACAGCATCATAAGGTGCGTGTTCTTGCCAACCGTAATACCCATCTCCTTTTCTGAGATGAATGTTCCGATAGTTGAGTGCCCCTAATCGCGCTTTCGCACTTTTGACAAGTCCGGATATAATCTCAACAGAATAAACTTCTCTCGCCAATTCTGCCAGCACCGCTGTTTGATAGCCACACCCCGTCCCGATCTCAAGGACTTTTGAAACTGAGGTGAGTTCGAGCAAATCCGTCATCAACGCAACAATATACGGCTGCGAGATGGTTTGGTCAGCATCGATTGGTAACGCTCCATCCTGATACGCCACAGTCAGGTACTGCGGTTTTACAAAAAGGTGCCGTTCCACCTTCCGCATAACAGCAAGCACTTGCGGACTGTGAATGCCACGCGCTTCAATCTGATTCCGAACCATTTCGCGACGGAGTGCCGTGTAGTTCTTGGCGAAGAGCATCTTTCATTGGTTGTCGGTTAAGAGGTTTTCGTTTAGCCAAGGTCTTCTCTTGCCGACGGTTTCCGATGGCTGACGGTATATTGTCAATCACCGACACTTATATGATAAGGCATGAGAAGAAATAACCGATGTTTCCTGATTGTATTAAGGAGCCTCGCTGTGGTGCTCAATCCACCGTAGTGCGTAATAAACTGCAGCCGAGACTCAGTTTCCACATCTTTATCCTCCATGCGCAGGTTTCCCACAAAGGCTTTCGGGGCGAAAAACCCCTTCTGCGAGACGAATGGAAGTCCAAGGTTGTTGAGTAGTTGTGACATCCATGTCTTTTTCGGAAATTCGACGACCTCAACTGATTTTTCTGCTAATCCTGCGTGCTCGCGCGCGATCTCGATTGCGAGGCTTAAACCGCCCAACTCATCCACAAGTCCGTTTTCCTTCGCCTGTCTGCCTGACCAGATACGTCCGCGTCCAAGTCTATCTACATCCTCGACTGTGAGTTCGGATCGCCCGAGAGCAACTTTTTCAACGAAATCGTCATAAATCTCTTGAATCTGTTTCTGTACGATTGCTTTTTCAGCGAGTGGATAGTCTCCGTAATCGGTGTAAAAATCAGCGTGCTCGCCCCGTTTGAGAATCTCTTTATGGATGCCGAGTTTCTCATAAAGTCCTTTGAAACTATACTTACCGCCAACAACACCGATAGAACCGGTAATGGTTCCGGGTTCAGCAACGATTGTATTCGCGGGAGCCGCGATGTAATAGCCACCTGATGCTGCCACATTTCCCATTGACACCACGAACGGTTTCACCTCTTTGAGTTTTACCAATTCACGCCATATAGTGTCAGCGGCGACCACAAGCCCACCGCCGCTATCAATTCGCAAGACAACCGCTTTTATGGAAGCGTCGTCTTTTATCTCCTTGATAATACCTACGATTGTGTCGGCTCCCATCACTTGAGTGCCCATTAAGGGATCGACGAAACTATCGCCCATCAACATCAATCCTTCAGCATTAATGATTGCAACTTTCGGTTCTTGCCCCTGCCAGTCTTGTGAGGACAGGCGATTTCTTAGGTATCCACTGAGTGGCACCAAATCGGTTCTGGTATCAATGAGTTCAGTCACGACCTCAGGCAATTCATCTTCATAGACGAGTCTGTCGACCAGTTCAACAGCAAAGGCTTGACGAGCTGTGTAAGGTCCCGCGTCAATACGTTTTTTGACGTTTTCGCGTGTCCACCCACGTCCCTCTGCGATCGCGGCTACGAGTTGTTCATAGAGCTCATCCAAAATTATATTTTGGATCTCGCGGTGTGCTTCGGACATCTCGCGTCGAGTGAACGCCTCGGATGCGGATTTGTATTCACCGACATGCTCAAGATCGGCTCTAATACCGAGCATATCTAAGGCACCTTTGTAGAAGGAACGTTCTGTGCGTATACCAATGAGCCGGACCTCAGCGGACGGGTGGATCAGGATACCGTCACACGCAGATGCGACAATATAGTCGCCAGTGGAACAATTAGAGAGATAGCAGAGAACAACACGTCCCGACTCCCTAAAGTCCAAGATGGCATCTGACATTTCTTGAAGCTGCGCGATACCGGACTCGCTCCCATCAATACGGACAAGAACTCCAGCGACATCGTCATCCCACTTTGCGATAGGTAAGACCTGTTTGACGGAGCGCATCGGTAGGTCAAGGAACGTCCTACGGCGGGGCAGCGGTTTGGCTGTCGGTGTATTGGAAAAATGAAAATAGCCGACACCCGACCACGCGTCTCGATTACTGTCAAATGCGTTGCCCGTTCCAAATCCCCAATTTCCGAGATTTACACCGAAACGCACATCAAAACTCAGGTCGTTATTTAGGGTGCCACGGAGCATGAATTCTCGAATAGGGCGGACTTCCAAAGCATAACGGAGTTCTACACCGTCAATGCCTTGTGTTTTCTGCATGTCAATTGAGAGAGTTGCGCGCCATGTCCCCGGACGGAGTGCTACCCCTAAATCATAAGTACGTCCGAGTTTTTCTCCAAGCAATTTAGGACGATTGAGATCACGTGCTGCTGCCCCAATTGAGAAATACCGTCGTCTATACATTAAGCCCATGGAGAGCGAACGGAATTTGTCGTACTCCCTATCGTCCGAATTCATCCAACTATAACTTGTTCCCCAGTAGAGTGCATTGCCGAGGTGATACCCACCCGAAAACGTATAGCGCGTGAAGTCGGTATCGGCATCGGCGGCACCGAATTCCATACCGAAACCGGCGCCAGGGACAGCAAGGAAGAACGCATCGTCGCCCGCCCAATCGCTTTGATATGTTCGGAGGTAGTATAAATTCAGACCGCGTCCCGCGGCAAGTCCGGATGGATTAAAGAAGGTGGCAAGTGCATCATCGCTCATAGCGATGGAACTTGAAGGCAAGTGGGTGCGCGCCTTGGGCGGTGCAGCAACACAAAATGTGCTTATCCCACAAATGAACACTGCGGAGATAACATTTCTACCGATACGTCCTAAATGCTTGGTAAATAAAGATGAAACCATTTTTTTATGTTATCGGTTGTCGGTCTTAGTTGTCGGTTAAGAGGTTTTTGTCTAACCAAAGTCCTCTTTAACTCATAACTGATAATTGACAACTGACAACTCTTAAAACTGATAATTGATAACTCTTAAAACTGATAACCGAAAACTAACAACTATAAAATACCACAAAAGTATAGAGATTGCAATGGAAACACCAAAACCTATGAACGTCGGGCATATTGCGGAAATAATTCGTCATGAATATCGCTACATTGCTGGAGATGGATCTGTCGCTCCGCGCCCGCAGTGTCAACCATTGTTGGGAAATACATTCCCGCGCCCGTTTCAATTTTATATCCACCTGCTGAATGGACACTTAAGTATTGATGAAGCGTTTCTAAATCCGGTTCGGTCGTGCACTGTTGCGTGCAATTCATCGTGAACATCCGCCGGCGGGTACCGCCTCCAAATGCTGCATGATAGGTGTCGTGGTTGAAAATCACGACATCGCCGGGTGTATTTTCCAACGCGATGCTGGTCGGAAAATCACGCGGATGGATACCGTACAATGTCTCTGATTGATTTGGGTCAATCTTTTCGGCTCTGACAAAGTGTGCAGGGTTTTGGCTCCCCGGAATGATACGTAAGCATCCAGTGTCTTTTGTCAAAGGATCGAGGTAAAACGCCACTTTACAAGCGAAGAGACGTCCCCAACTTCCATCAGGATGCCAACCGGTGTCGCCAGCGTAATAGTTCCCATCGCCTCCAGCGTAGTTGAAGTCTTCACCGATCACACCCCCAATGAGTCCTTTAACCCGTTCATCATCGAGCAAAGTGCAGAGTCGAGGACGGTGTTCAATCGGACCGCCGAACATTGTGCGACGTGTTCCATCATGAGCTTTGCCACCCCCAAATTCTTGAATCGATATTTCAAATTCTTCGATAATCCATTCCATCTCGCTTGGCGAAAACATACCGGGGATAGCGAGGTAACCGAAAGTATTGAAAAAATTCACTTGATGTTCTGTCAATTTCATATTTTTAATTTTCCTTGCGGTTCGGTCAGGTGCGTTGTTCATACTATTCCCATCGCGCCCAGACGTTCGGTGTGACATAGCCTTCGTCAATGTAAGGATCTTCGCCTGCGATGGTAAGAACACCGCGATAATTCCGCTGTCCCTTCCACCCTAACCATGATGCTGTTGAACAGTAGTGACTCACAAGGATCCGCCGGAATGTGTCACTTCGATTCTTTTTCGAGCGGTGTAAGAGGTAACCGTTAAAAAAGAGAACGCTACCGGCTGACATTTCAATCGGGATCTCGTCGGTGTCATCGAAGCCCGCTGCTTCATGGCAACTGTCGAATTCATGGCGTTTATTGTGAGGGAAACGGTCGTAAATCACACCGGAACGGTGGCTATTCGGCAGCACCCAGAGACAACCGTTTTCAATTGTAGTGTCATCTAATGTAATCCACGCGCCGAGTAGGGATCGATCACGCGTCGGAATCGGGTGCTCGTCCTGATGCCACGGATTACCCGTATGTCCCGGCACCTTGCTTAACATCATTGACTGCATACATTTCACGCCCCCCTCCCAAAACGGGATGTGTGCCCCAACGATTGTTCGGAGGACTTCACAAATTTTTGGATGTTCAACGTAACGCCGAACCAACGGGCTGAAGACATGTGGTTCGCCGACACACATAATTCTATCCAAAGCTTCCATTTCGCTTGCTGTCTCCGGCATCGGTGGGATCGCCTCACACGCGTAATCCCCACGAAAGATTTTCAGCATTTCTGCTTTCAGGTCATCACATTCTTCCAGCGTAATGACATCCGGAAGCAGTAAATATCCGTCATTGATATATGATTTTGCCCAAAGGTTAGACTGTTCTTGCACGATTATCAAATCCTTTGTTGTATTGGTTCAAAACTGTGAATTACTCTGCGCGAATAATCCGCCATGTTTCTGCTTCATTCGCAAAAACCAACGTCAATTTACCAGACATCTGTTCAACCTGACCGTTCGCCTTCGGGGCATATTGCAACGTGTAGCCACCCGTTACAATGGCGGTATCGTCGGCTATGTTCGGATGGATGTCAATGTCGGTCAATGTCATATCAATCTGATGATAAACATCAAAAAACTGGGCTGCCTTTGTTTTAACGTCTTGGTATGTGCGTCCATTGGAGAGATACGCTTCCGAAAAACAGGACATAACCTCCGTTAGGTTCGACATGTCGTATCCGAGTTCATATCGGTTTAGGACGCGCTGAATAATCTCTTTGATCGTCGGTTCGGTTTGAGGCTCACCCTCCTGTGTCGCTGTTGCTACGGGATGCGCCATTGATTCCGGCGGGATTCCTTGCGCAATCTGCTTGAGTGTATGCACTTCCGGGGCGGCATACCCCCAGACCTCTAATTCCATAACTCGCGCGATGCCGTCCACTGCATACACAGGTCGCCTCCCTGCCATGTGTTGGTAATTGAAAACCGTATCATTTGAGGAAACGGGAACGAGCCGAACTTTGCTCGCAATTAGGCGTTGGCGAACCTCATGAACCCGCTTCCCTTTGGTATTATCTCGCGCTGTATATTGTTTGTCCTTCGTATCGCCTGACGGAATAAGTCCCCAACCGGTGCCGTGCCAATACTCAATCCGATAGTCTTTCAACCCGAATTGTGGTGCAGGATATTCCTCAGAGTCGATTGTCCACATAACAATCTTACGAATATCGACCGGCTTCGCGAGCGTTACCGACACATAAGGTCGCTTATTTAAATCTGAGGTGCGTAGATGTTCTAAACTACTCCCCCATCCACTGCCCTCATCCCACGTCTCGGAGTTGGTATCCCCATCGATGACCTCTTCTGCGCGGTGGTTTGGAACGGATTGTGACGCATCGGCGATTGCTCCATTTCGACTCAGCGCGAAATTGATAAGAGGTGGTGGCGGTTCTAAAAGATGTTCTTGAAAAGTTTGCGATTTACAACCCATCACTGAAAGCAAAAGCGTCAGACATGTACATATACGAAGCATCGCTAACCTCCTTTTCGTTTCACCGTAACACTGCCAAACGTCCGAGTGTTTGTGCTGTCTGGTCTCCGGTGACAGCGCGTATCCTGAAAAAATAGACCCCATTGGCAAGTAATAGACCGTCAGCGTCTCGGGCATCCCACATAAACTCGTTGTAGCCTTCATTCCCAGAAGCCTCTTTTAAGACATTCACCACCCGCCCTGATGTGGTGTAAATTGCAATAGAGACTTCATCTGCATCCAACGATAACTGATAGGTAAACGTTGTTTTTTCTTTCAGCGGATTTGGAAAGTTGTGAACATCCCAAATTCGGAAAGGTGTTTCCTCTGGTGAGAACCCCTCGTCGTGTTTCTGGAGTGTGTTATAATCGAAACTTGTTAACCAAGCAATTTCTGCGTTTAAGGCACTCAGCAATTCCGCTTCAATCGTCCGATGCGAATACCCGAAAAGTGGGATAAATTCCTCAACCGCTTTAATATGTGGTTGTATAGACTTTGAAAATTCTATTGCGCTCGTGATTTTTGCCCGGATTGCTTCTTCGGTGCCCGGTTCGTAGCCGAGTGCTATTGCTTCTACCAACTTGGCTCGACTTTCAAAAAACAGCACCCATAGTTCCATCAAATGAACGGCATCGCGTAAATCCTCGGTCGCTTCCACATCAAAGGGTTCTGCGATCTCACTTGCTACACGTATCTCATTTGCAGCCTGCTGTTGTGGTGCCAAAAGTGCGGTGAACCGATTTACGGCGAGTTTCGCGATGTCCAGTTCAGGGATAGCCAACGTATCTTCAACAGACCGCGGTCCAATCAACGTCCAGAATCGCGTTGCGAGTCCAGCAGATCCGCTGCCGTATGTACCACCAACGGTCAAGGATCCGGCATAATCTGAGAAATAACTCGCCATGTTCCATCCGTTTACCCGCAAGGCACTGAGAATGTGTGGCGCGGCTTCGGTGCCGTATCGGGCTATCAATTCATTTCGGAGGAGTTGGTAATGGTCAAGGTTGATATCCCAATTGAGACCTGCACTGACGAGTCTATCGAGGTATCCTAACCCTTGGATCGCGCCTTGGACAGTAAACCCACCGAGACCAACGACTTCGGGATTATTGGCAAGTTGCCGGACGCCTTGCACGAAGAGATCGCTCTCCAGCATCCAGAACGGCATTACCTCCTCTACTTCATGGGAAAGGACTATAAATCGGTGTCCGATTTCTCCGAGTGCCCTCACTTGTGGGATAGGCACGCCTGCGCTTGCGACGGGTTCGCCATCTGCGCCCCATTTCCGTGAGAAAATAGTCCCTTTCGGCAACTGCTGGGCATACACGCCTGCGGCATCCTTGAGCCAACTGCTGTCATACCCGGAGATATAAAATTTGAAGTCCGGACGCACTTCCCGTGCGGCGTTGATAATCGTAAAGTAGACTTGCCAGAGTTTTGCTTGTCCCTGTTCCGTCCTATCGCCACAATCAGGACAATCACATGCGCGTGTCTCATGCCCCCAAGAACGTAGGTGAAACCCCGCAAGTGCGGGATAGGTACGCACGATCGCCTGCGTCAGCTCCCTCGCGAGCGTATGAAACTCGGGTTTGGACCAACAGAAGGGTCGATAAGACACTTCATTCCGAGACGCTCCGTAAAGCACCGCCGGTCCAAGGACATCGGGACGTTGCTGAATCAGTGCCTCTGTCGGTTCACCCGTCACGTACATGAAAAGATAGGCATCAATACCGCGCTGTTCGAGTGCCTTAAACCGATTTTTTAGTATTGCAATGCGTTCTCGCCGCTGTCCTATCGGTTCATCTTGCAAGGCTTCAAAGGCAGGCGTGTCAACGTATTTAAACGCGGTTCCGAACCCATCTTCAATGCCCGTGCCTGTCCATACGCCCTCGCCGCCACTCATGTTGATGCGGTGGCGTGCAAGCCAGTCGGGATCCTCTATCTCCAACACAGCACGCACGGGATAAAATGGTGATGAGGTTTCGTTCATGAACGGCACAAGCAGTGCTTTCGCTCGGGCAACCGGTAGCTCTGGATGGACGGGCTGCAAACCGGTTAACGCCGTAATACAATTTTCTATGAAGGCGTATGCCCCATAAATTACGCCTCTCTCGGTATGCGCCGTCACAACAATGACGATCTCTCTACCGACCTCTACTGTTTTGATACGATAGCCTTCGTCTCCGAGTTCTTTTGCCAATGTCAATTCTACATTCGCCTGCAATCCTGCGATCGTCGGGTTCGACTCTGGGGTGCCGAGTACAATCACTGTTTGTGTTTCCGTTTGCTGGCGATTGGTACGGATGTCGAGTTTCGCACCTGTGAATTGTTGGATAAAGGATTGGATTTCAGCGGCTGCGAACTGTTCCTGTTCCGAAGCGTTCGCCCCTACCTGAAGCGTCGCCCTCGGTTCACCGGATACCACAATCGGAATTTGATCACTCCTTGCTGGCAGGATGAACACTACAAGGCAGGAAATCGCCATTAGAAGAATGGTTGTCGGTTGTCGGCTTTCGGCTTTCAGCTTTTGGTTGGAAGAATGGAAGGGTGGAAGATTGAGGGGCACCCATCCTTCCATTCTTCCACCCTTCCATTCCAGTCTTTTGCTGACTGTGACGCAAGCCGCGTGTGGGAGACCTGCAGGACAATGCTGATTGCTGACGGCTATTCCCGCCGATAGCCATTTAATGAAGATGTTCACCCGCAAATCCCTGAAAGAAATAGATAACGCAAAAGGTTAAGACGAATCCGATGACAAAAAGCACTTTCGCAAAACGACTCAAGTTCGTTTTTTCGATGGTATAGTTGCCACGAAATCCGTCCATCACGACGTGCAAGAGCGTGCCGACAGCGAATGCTGTGAGATAGTCTGTTAATTCACCGAAAGTCCCGCGGAGGAGCTGATCGCCCAGTACGGCTCCGATAACCGGTCCAAGTATCAGTGGTGTCAGTCGAATGAGTGCCTTAACAAAAGACTGATTCCGTAGGAGTGCAACAGCGATAAGCGTTCCAACCGGTAGGCGATGGATCAGTATGCCGAATGCGAGTGCGCCGCCGAGCATCTCTTCTCTCGCGGCGATAACCAAATTAAGTCCGTCTGCCAGTGAGTGCAGCGAGAGTCCGAGAACTGTTAAGTTGATACCCCATCTCTTGTCTGTACGGTTTGTGTACTGCTCTGTGTCCGGGCGTCGATGTGTCGTGAGATGCTCTACCGCTGAAATTAGGAAAAACCCGCCCCACATCACAAGGATCGTGATGTAACCTACCTCGGTGTAAAGGTGCATCATCATAACCAAGACAATGCCAAGTACTGCGCCCGCTGTCAATCCAAAAATGTGTCCGAAATGTCGCTGCTGTCCCTGCGAAACAAAAGCGATTCCTGCCCCAAGTGGAACCGTCAACACCGCAATTGCCAGATAGAATATAAGCATAGTGTAAGTATAACAGACTTCGGCTCGTAATGCAATTTTTTAATTTTTTCGCTTGACGCGTTTGCATATTAATGTTAGAATTTTTTTCATCACACACGAATTAGTGCGAATCAAACCCGAAGTGGGTGTTACGTTTACAATTTGCTATACGGTAAAGGAATAATAGAAATGGTAGATAAAATTTTTGATGCTATTGTTGGATTTATGCTTAATCGAGACTTGGAAAAAGAGATCGGCATTCGGCATAACTTGTTAAAAGGTAAAGTCTTCCAGATCCCCTCAAAAATCTTAGACAGATTCATTGATTTTCTGATAAGCACTCGTTACTCTTACTACTTAAAGATGCGAAGTAATATGCTCGAGGGGGGTATCGTTGAGATGCCTGCAAATATCTTTGATTGGAAAGCACTTGAACGCACCAGTGGCTATCTACGCGTCTATATGGAAGAATGCCACGATCAGTTCAAGGAAGAGTATGACGGAAATTTTCTTGATGAAGATTTTAAAGAATGGTTCCGTCATTTTCATGTCGAACGTCCAGAACGTGAAGCAGCAAAGAAGTCTGTTTCTGAGGCTTTACTCGCAGACGATTTGCCGAGGGTTT
>JAGWBV010000072.1:0-1544 GCA_021295715.1 Candidatus Poribacteria bacterium
CTATAAAATGAGCGGTTTTCCCGCTGAACGCTTTCGACTCTCCGATCGCGGACGGATTGATCGAGGACTTGCCGCGGATATTGTGGTCTTTGATCCAGAGACTGTCGCAGACAGGTCTACATGGTCGGATCCAGTACAATCTCCTGTCGGTGTAAACTATGTATTCGTCAACGGCGTTTCAGTTGTTGAAGATGGTGACGTGACGGGGCAACTGCCCGGTAGAGTGCTGCGTCAACAACGATAGATAGTGCAGTGTGGAGGGAAACCGTGGATACGTACGATGTAACAATTATTGGTGGTGGAAGTGCCGGGCTTGTGCTTGCCGTGGCGGGCGCAAAATTGGGGAAAAAGACCGCGCTTGTGGAGAAACACCGCATCGGTGGCGACTGCCTCTGGACGGGATGTGTGCCTTCCAAGGCACTCCTGAAGGCGGCGAAGGTCGCGAATTACATCAAAGACGCTGAGAAATACGGCATTTCAAGCACCCTTACAACGCCTGATTGGCAACATGTGATGGCGTATGTCAGAAGCACCCAACACGCGATAGAGGAGGAACACGACAACCCTGAACGATTCCGTGAGATGGGAGTTGATGTTATCTTCGGAGATGGTCATTTTGAATCCTCTGATCGTTTCGTTGTGGAAGATACTGAGAGCGGTCAGACGCGCATGCTCGAAAGCAAAAAGTTCGTGATTAGCACGGGCTCCCGTCCTGATGCGCCGCCTATCCCCGGATTAGAGTCTTGTGGTTATCTCGACAGTGAGAACGTCTGGGACCTTGAGGAGTGCCCCAACCGGTTGCTCGTCGTCGGTGCGGGTCCAATCGGTATTGAACTCGGACAGGCGTTTCATCGTCTCGGTGCGGATGTGACGGTAGCACAACGGAGCGGACGTATTCTCACAAAAGAGGATACCGATGTTTCTGAGCAGATGCTGCGTTACCTCCGAGAGGAGGGGATTACAATCCGACTCAATACGAATATCGCACAGGTTATACAAAATCAAGAAGGCGTATATGTGACGTTCAGTGGTGGTGATAGTGAAAATGGAACTGTAGAGCAGACTTTTGATAAGATTCTGATTGCCGCGGGACGTGCACCGAACATTGAAGGCTTAGCACTCGACAAAATCGGGGTACAGGTAGGCAGAAGTGGGATTGAAGTGAACAGCAAACTTCAGACGAGCGTCAAAAATATCTATGCCGCAGGCGATGTGATTGGACATTACTTGTTCACACATGTCGCCGCATTTCAAGCGCAGCTGCTCCTCCGAAATATTTTTTTCCCGTTCTCCAAGACAATCAACTACGCCGTCGTGCCGTGGACAACCTTCTGTGATCCAGAAGTTGCCCGTTGCGGTCTGACAGAAGCAGAGGCACGCGAGAAATATGGGGATGTTGATGTGTTCACACTCGATCAAGCGGATGTCGATAGAGCCGTCGCGGAAGGTGAGACACACGGCTTCAGCAAAGTCATTGCGAGTCGGTGGACTGGGAAAATATTAGGCGTTCATCTCGTTGGCGCAAACGCGGGCGAGGTCATCCA
>JAGWBV010000072.1:1639-29545 GCA_021295715.1 Candidatus Poribacteria bacterium
ATTCAGACGTTGCGGAAGTTGATTCCTTCAGGTTGATTGAATCTATAGGTGCGAAACTACTTTTTGAGTTTTCCCCATGTGGTTGTGAGCAACTGCGGTTGGGGTGAGACAGGTAGCGCAAATTCTGGATCGAACCAATCTCCCAAATGGTGGAAACCCGGCTCCGTAAGCTGCACAGGTTGTCCCCCATCCAATCCAATTTTAAAGATTTTCCATTTATTGCCTGGAGCCAATTTTTGATAAAGGAGGGTATCTCCACGCGGCGACCATATCGGATTCACTGCGCGCGGTCCGCCTTCAGGGACAATCTGCTGCATATCTGTCCCGTCCGGGTTCACAGTGTAGATGGTCTCCGTCTCAAGGAAGTCTTCCAACGGCACCCGATGGAGCCAAGAAAACGCGAGTTTATTGCGTATCGGTGACCACTCGATGCTGCTTCCCATCCATGAAGGACGTGCTTCGGGGGGAAAATGAATTTTTGTTTGCCTGTTTGGGGGTCAAGCATCACGATCCGCATGCGCTTGGGCCAACCGACTTTCATCACTAATTTCGTCCCATCTGGAGACCAGTCCCCGCTGCTACCAAGTGCCACCTGCTCCTCTTTTTTATCGTCTATCGATGCGATATAGACCGTCCATTGTCCTTTTTCAAAGGAAGTGTAAGCAATCTGTTTCCCGTCTGGCGACCATCTTCCACCGGATCTATTTTTTGACTTGTCGAACACCTTTTGTACATTAGAGCCATCTGGTTCCATAAGATACAAATCCCAATTCCCCCATGCCTTCTGCTCACGATCAGAGGCGAAAAGGATGTGTTCACCTGTTGGCGACCAAACTGCAGAAATATCGTTTGCACGGTGATTGGTGATATTAACCTGCTCACTTCCATCCGGATTCATCAGATAGATTTCATAATTTCCATCACGAGATGACGCGAATACAACTTTCGCCGTATCGGGTGCTTTGGCAAGCACTGGACAGACGCTCGCACCTAATATGACAACACTTAGCACAAATGAAACGGGCAGATACTGAGTTCGCATTGTATATTTCTCCGAAAGTCCTGCTTTAGTTTCACTTCTTCACTTCTCCCCATTGGGTTGTTAGCAACTGTGGCTGCGGTGAAACTGGCAGCGCATACGCCGGATCGAACCAATCGCCTGTAAAATGCCAAAACATCGGATTCGTAAGCCGCACGGGTTCCCCTCCGTCCAATCCAACTTTGAAGATTTGCATCTGTTTTCCATCGATATACTGGGTATAAAGGAGTTCATTTCCGTGCGGGGACCAAACCGGAGAGCCTTCTATGCCGACACCTTCAGGGATAACCTGTTGAAGACCCGTGCCATCTCGGTTTATGATGTAAATTGTCTCTGTATCAAGGAAATCTCCTAAAGGTGCCTTGTGGAGCCAAGTAAACGCTATCTTGTCACCCGATGGCGACCATGCCGGAGAAGTCATCCACGAAGGTTTTACCGGTTTGGGAAAGAGGACTTTCTGTTTACCTGTGCTAACGCTAAGCAGGCTTATTTGCATACGCTCGGGCCAACCCGTAAGAAAGGCGATCTCCGTGCCATCTGGAGACCACGCTGGACTGCCACCGATCGCCATACGCTCCTCTTTTTTACCGTCTATAGACGCGATATAGATGAACCATTTGCCTTGCTCGCGCCGCGTATAAGCAATCTGTTTTCCATCAGGAGACCATGTCGGGTGCGTTCTATCCGCTGATTTGCCGAATACCCGTTTCACATTTTTTCCATCCGCATCTATGAGGTATAGGTCACGGACCACATCCCGGTCTGAGGTAAAAAGGATTTGCTCACCTGTAGGAGACCACATCGGGGAGACATCAAATGCCTTGTTATGGGTGAGTCTCACTTGCTCCGTACCATCAGGGTTCATCAGATAGATTTCCGAATTGCCGCTATCGATTAAGGGAAATACGATTTTAGGGGTTTGAGGAGCCTGCGCCAAGACGTTGCAAAGGCTTGAAGAGAAAAATATGAGACTAAAAATAGAAAGAAGTCGTGTGAATTTCATGAAAGATCCTCCAATCTGCATTTATACTCGCATCTTTATTATTCAATTTACGTTATCATAACACAAATTTCTCTCAGAATGTGTAGATATTTTGTCAAGGGTCGCGATTTGGAGATCGCTGCTACTGGGTGTTTAATGAAGGGCAACCGCGGCAGTCAGTCCAACTATAACCCATTGGAAAGACCGAAGTATTTTGAACAGCATTGATTTTCCTTCTCAACGCAAACAAACCGATGTTAAGGTCAGTTTCGGTGTTGTGCTTTGACTTCACCGCAGACAAAAAACAAACAGACGCTTCTCTCGCATTATTGTATTAAAAACGCTTTAGACTTCCCCAGACCGTCGTGAGTTTTGCTTTCGGCGTTACCGATAAACCACCGCTGTCAGGGATACTGTCGCCGGTGATTACAATATTGTCGAATCTCGCCGTCTGATTCGAGAGACCCAGGCCCGCTGCGCCTGTCAAAAAGTTGTGAAATCCGTCTAACGCTAATGGGTGAATTATCCTTATATTTCCCGGTTTAACTGGGTGCGCCTTTCTGGCAGCTTCATGCTCCTTGAAGGTTTTACGGTTTGGAAGTTGGACGGGTCCAATAACCAGCTTACCGTTAATCCAAAAATTTAGGGTATTTTCTTCAACTGCCAACTTCAACTGCGACCACCTGTTTAATTTTAAAGAACGATGGAGCTCGGCATGTGTGTAGAAAATTGTGTTTCGGTCATGAAAATTGCCAGCACCCAGCAGAGCTTCGGAGGCATTTTTGCGAAATGCCGGCAAATCGCCGATGACACACCATGCCACCCAACTTCCCTTGATTCGAGCGGCAATAGCGATATTGCTAAGACCCGGTTTATCAAGTGGTTTGACATCAAATTCGATGGTGTAATCGCGCCAAGTCTCATCACCAATTGTGAGCAGACGCGTGCTCTCATCAGGACTTACCGCATGAAGTTCACCGTCAACGATTTCCCAAGAACCGGGAGGCGGATCGTCCACATCAAAAAAAAGAAAATCCTGTGTCATAATAAGTTCCTGCCACGCATCCAAGTTTCCGTTATCAAAATTTTCCTGAAACACCCCTCCCCTTGCTGGGAAGGTAAAGAGGAAAATCATACTTGCAATCATTACCAATTTCATACCTATCTCCTTTTACTGTCTGTGACCCTTCCTGATGTGCCTCCATCCGTCGGCAGCGACCGCGACATTTTTTCCGTTGCTACCCCGGTTTATCAACCGCTGCAGATTTGAACCATCTACATCTATTCTGTTTTCAGTTGAAAATAATCTTAAACAGTGGTTTGTTGCTTATTTATTAAAGACACAATTTTGAGATAGAAAAGGTGCATAAATCAGATTATATACGGATTCGGGAGGATTACAAAGCAAATTTTACGATAAAATCGGGGAAAGGCAAGATGAGAACTCACGTCAGCGAGGAAAAAAGGAGCCGGAGACCACATTCCTAATCGGTTCCAAGAGTTTCAGGGATTTCAATTGAACTAACGCATGCAACAGGAACTTGCAAGGCACACCTTATAGGAATTATGGCTCCGGCTTACCCAAGGAGGCTCACATAGACCTGAGCAATTTTCGTGCCAATCGAAAATGGGCTGTTTTGGGCAATTTTTACGGGGCGTTGCCTATTTTTTCGACAGTTTATGATAAAAAAATAGACATCGTAGCAAAATTTAAAAATAAAAACGGATGAGGTGTTTTTGATAGGATGTTTCTTGAAGAAACCCCGCCGGCGATAGTATATAGGAATCACCGACGCTGAAGTTTAACCTTTTACAACACCGATGGGTCGAAGGCGCGCGACACGACGGGAAAGTCCCGCTTTGTCAACGACACGAACGACTTCGTCAACGTCTTTGTAGGCTTCGGGAACTTCTTCTTGGAGAGTGCGTCTGCCTTCTGCTCGGACGTAGATACCTTGTGCCTCTAAATCTTTCTGGATAGAACGTCCTTTCGTCAAGGCGATCGCTTTTCGGCGCGAGAGAACTCTGCCGGCACCGTGGCAGGTTGTTCCCCACGTTTCTGCCATCGCACCCGGATTCCCGACAAGCACGTAGGACGCGGTTCCCATATCGCCCGGAATTAAGACGGGTTGACCGATTTTCTGGTATTTATCGGGGATTTCGGGATGCCCCGCAGGGAACGCACGCGTCGCGCCTTTGCGATGGATAAATAACTCGCGTTCTTTACCATTGACGGTGTGCTTCTCAAACTTCCCGATGTTATGCGCTACATCGTAGACGAGTTCTAAGCCGAGTTCATCTTCTGTCGTCTCAAAAAACTGCATGAAGGTCTGACGGACAAGGTGCATAATACACTGTCGATTGTTCCACGCATAGTTCGCACTACACGCCATCGCCGTGATGTAATCCTGTCCCTCTCGTGAATTGATTGGTGCGGAGGCGAGTTGACGGTCGGGGAGGTTAATACCGTATCTCTCAGCGACTTTGACCCAACTTTTGACGTGTTCATCGCAGATTTGATAGCCGAAACCCCGCGAACCGGTATGAATCATGACGCAGATGTTCCCTTCGCTCAATCCCATTGCATCGGCGGCTTCTCGGTAAAAAATACGATCAACCGCTTGGACTTCAAGGAAGTGGTTACCCGAACCGAGGGTGCCGAGTTGGTTTTTGCCGCGTTCCAAGGCACGTTGACTCGCCGCGTCGGCATTTGCGTCTTGGAGGAAACCGGTCGCTTCTGTAAAGTCGAGATCTTCGACGTGCCCGTAGTCTCGTTCAATTGCCCATAGCGCGCCTTTTTCTAACATCTGCCGTTCCTCTTGGATGGTGAGCCGAATTTTGCCGCTGGAGCCGACACCGCACGGAACGTTCTCGAACAATTTGGCTACGAGTGCTTTCCGTTTCCCCTCAAGTTGTGAGACATCAAGGTTCGTCCGAATCAGGCGGACGCCACAGTTTATATCGTATCCGATACCACCTGGAGAAACGACACCATCTGCTTTCGGATCCGTGGCAGCAACACCCCCAATGACGAAGCCGTAACCCCAGTGCAAATCGGGCATGGCAAGGGAGTGTCCGACGATGCCAGGGAGATGTGCGACGTTTGCAACCTGCTGCAGTGCTTCATCGCTTTTGGCTTGCTTAAGGAGTTTCTCGTTGGCGTAGACGATGCCGTCCACACGCATACCTTTCATGTAACTCTTCGGGATGCGCCAGCGATATTCATCAAGTTTTTGGAGGGTTACATTTTGTTGTGCCATAATCTTCCGTTCCGCATCACGCCTTTTGTTCAACCATACTTGTCAGGATACCGAGAATCTTGTCACACTGAGCGATTTGATAAGCAGCCATGTCGCGGCATCAACCTCTTCCAAATCAAACGCTTCCAGCACTGTGTCTAATGTAAAATTGCTATACGCCATCTGAGGAAGTCTCCTGTCTCTACATACGCTCAACTCAACCTACAAGGTGGACAATTCCGGCAATTCTACCCACTTCCGGGTTTGCCACGATTCCATGCCCTTGTCTGCCAACTGTACACCTTTCGCACCTGCGAGTAGGGTCCACGGGAACGGCTCATCGGCAACGACATGTCGGAGGAAAAGTTCCCACTGCGCTCGAAATGCGTTCTCATACTCTTCCTGTTCAGGAACCTTGAGCCATCCGTCGAAGAACTTGATTGGTTGTTCGATGTCAGGATTCCAGACCGGACGCGGCGTGCCAGAGAGCGGTTGAATCCAGCAGTCTCTCAAGCCTACAATGGCAGACCCGTTCAAACCGTCTACGTGTATCGTCAGCAGATCGTCGCGGCGGACCCTGACTGCCCAAGACGAGTTAAAGTGCGCAATAATACCGTTCTCCAATTCAAACGTCGCGTAGGCGGCATCTTCCGCCGTACATTTATATGGTTTCCCATCTTCATCCCATCGCTGGGGTAGATGTGTCGCAGCAATACAGGAGACCCCTTTAACGGCACCAAAAAGGTTGTCGATGACGTATCGCCAGTGGCTAAACATATCGAGGATAATACCGCCACCGTCTTCAACACGGTAGTTCCAAGACGGGCGTTGCGTCGGGATCGCATCGCCTTGGAAGACCCAATAACCGAACTCACCACGGACAGCGATAATCTTTCCAAAAAAGTCAGCATCTATCAAGCGTTTCAGTTTCTGGATACCGGGGAGCCAGAGTTTATCCTGAACGACACCATTTTTGAGTCCTGCCTTTGCCGCCTGTTCATAAAGACGATAGGCATCAGCGGTTGAAGTGGCAGTCGGTTTTTCACAATAAATGTGTTTTCCTGCAGATATTGCGGCTTCGACTGCTTCCACTCGGCGGGACGTAACCTGCGCGTCAAAGTAGACGGAATAAGCGTTGTCAGCGAGAGCCGCGTCGAGATCCGTGCCCCATTTCTCGACACCAGTGGTTTCGGAGAGCTTCTCTAATTTCGCTGGGTTTCTACCGACGAGAAACGGGTCGGGCATAATCACTTCGCCGTCACCAATCGGGAGACCACCCTCTTCTGCGATTGCCAAGATAGAACGGATGAGGTGTTGGTTTGTTCCCATCCTGCCGGTTACACCGTTCATGATGATACCAACACGGTGTGTTTTTTGGGTATGATTCGTCATGAATAATCCTTCGATCAGCAAGAGGTTTCGTATGACAATTTACCATCTCTTGGAACGCTCCAAGCAGTCGAAGATTGTTACAAACCGCTCTTAACTGAAAACTGACGGCTATTCTTAAGGCTTGTCCGTGCATTGGGGTGCCGCGCCTTCAGGGAGTGGTGGCGCGTCAACGCCAGCTTTCGGGAGTGTGCCAGCGAGTTCCTGTTTCCAATGTGCCACATCGCCTGCGGGTCCATAACAGTCGGTGTTCGTGAGTTGATGGAAAATCCAAGAAGGGATAAATACCGTCTGCCCCGCTGAAATGGTTTGGCGTTCCTCACCGAGACACATTTCACCTTCGCCTTCAACGATGAAGTAAATTTCTTCCTGTTCGTGGTTGTGCCAGGGCACTTGCCCACCGTTTGGCTCTAAAACAACAAACCCCATGCAGAATTCGTCTATCTGGATTGGGGACGCACCACCGACAAGATTTTTAGTGCGTCTACGGGCGGGATAGGTTCGTCCTTCCATTGCATTTACATCTGCGATTAGCATTGTGTGTTTTCCTTTTCAATGCTGACGGCACAGTTCCTGTGCCTGTTACTTTTACCTATTCAAAAAGTTCTGCCACCTGACAAGAAAATCCTTCAACAACATCCTCACCGGTGAGAGCGTCATTCCGAGTGAGTAGCGTGATGTCCGTCTCTGAACGGTAGACCGTTACCGTTTTAGACACAGGCTTAAGCACCCATACCAGTTGTGTGCCTGCCTCTAAATAGACAAATGCCTTTTCTTCAACCCGATGTAATATATCTGTTGGAGAAACCACCTCAACGGCGAGGTCTGGTGGGACCGGAGATGCTTTGCTCCGATCGACTGGTATATGTTCGTTTGAAAGAAATGCAATATCTGGTATCAGCACACGTTCACCAACCTGGAAACCTGTGTCTGGCATATAAATGCGTCCTAATTGATTTTCGCGCACGTACGAGTTTAAGAGCGAAATTAAGTTCATACTTATGTCGCCATGTTCTATTGACGTAGGTGGCACCGGTATTAATTCCCCTTTAATGTATTCATATCCCTCTAAGTCGCTTTCAAGGAATTCCTCCAACGTCATTGTAGAGGTTTCAGGAGGGAGTTCTTCTTGAGAGAATTGACGAACATCCTGAGAATCCATTATTTTTTCCTCCTATGATGTGTCATTAAGCATATCTTCTACACTTTTTGACATTTCACCACATACTCGTATGGAATCCAATTGCTATCTCACATCTTGGAGGCTGAGTCTATTATATAGGTGTGCACAGCAAAAGCGCGCACGCCTATATAACAATGACACATTTTATTTATCACTAAGCGTCAGCCTCAATAACAGCCTGTGCTGCAGCGAGACGCGCAATCGGCACACGGAACGGGGAACACGATACGTAATCGAACCCTAATCCGTAGCAGAACTTCACAGAACTCGGTTCGCCACCGTGCTCACCGCAGATACCGACTTTCAGGTCAGGACGTGTTGCGCGACCTTTTTCGGAACCGATTTGCAATAGGCTGCCGACACCCTCTTGGTCGAGGACCTGGAACGGATCGTATTCGAGCACACCATTTCTGACATAGTCGTCAAGGAATTTCGCTGCGTCGTCACGACTCATCCCGAAAGTCGTCTGGGTGAGATCGTTGGTGCCATAGGAGAAGAATTCGGCTTCGGCGGCAATCTTATCAGCGGTAAGTGCCGCGCGGGGCAGTTCAATCATCGTGCCGATAAGATACGCAACGCGGGTGCCTGACTCACTAAACACGGCTTCAGCGGTATCCACGACAATTTTGCGCTGCAAGGATAATTCGTTGATGTGTCCAACAAGCGGAATCATAATCTCTGGCAACACAGTAATGCCGCGTTTTGAGACCTCGACGGCGGCTTCAAAGATGGCACGGGCTTGCATTTCGGTTATCTCTGGATAGACAATACCGAGTCTACAGCCACGGTGTCCAAGCATCGGATTGAATTCGTGTAATTCCTCAACACGCTCACGGAGTTTTTGCGGCTCAACGTTAATTCGCGCTGCAAGCTCAAGGATTTCAGCTTCATTTTTCGGTAAGAACTCGTGAAGCGGCGGATCGAGCGTTCGGATCGTGACCGGATAGTCTGCCATCGCTTCAAAGATACCGATGAAGTCTGAACGTTGATGCGGAAGCAGTTTCGCCAACGCCGCTTCGCGTTCTTCTGTCTCATCGGCGAGAATCATCTCACGGATGGCATCAATCCCTGCGCCGAAGAACATGTGTTCGGTTCGACAAAGCCCAATGCCCTCTGCACCGAATTGTCTGGCGTTTGTGGCATCTTCAGGGGTATCCGCATTCGTGCGGACACCTAACGAGCGGACTTCATCTGCCCACTCCATGAGTATTCCGAATTGTCCACTCAATTCGGGTTGTATCAGTGCCACCTGTCCGTTCAGGACATCGCCTGTGGATCCGTTGAGCGTGATGAAATCACCCTCAGCGTAGCGTTTCCCTTCTGCGTAAAATTCTTGTGCTGCCTCATTGATAAACAGTGCCGAGCAACCGGCGACACAACTTTTTCCCATACCGCGTGCGACCACAGCGGCGTGACTCGTCATACCGCCGCGTGCGGTGAGGATACCCTCAGCGGCATCCATACCGCCGATATCCTCTGGTGATGTTTCAGTGCGGACGAGGATGACCTTTTCTCCAGCAGCGGCAAGTTCTTCGGCGTGTAGTGCCGTGAAGACGACTTTACCGACAGCCGCGCCTGGGGAAGCGGGTAAGCCTTGAGCGATCACTTCAACTGATGCATCTGGGTCGACGCTCGGATGCAATAATTGATCCAAGTCGTTCGCGGGGACGCGCGTCAAGGCAGTCTGTTTGTCAATCAAGCCTTCCTCAACCATCTCAACAGCGATACGGACAGCGGCTTGACCCGTGCGTTTTCCGTTACGGGTTTGAAGCATGTAGAGTTTACTGTCTTGAATCGTAAATTCCACATCCTGCATATCGGTATAGTGCTTCTCAAGCCGCAAACCGATATCGACCAATTCATTATACGCTTCGGGCAAGATGTTTCTCAATTCGACGACTGGAAGCGGTGTGCGGATGCCAGCGACGACATCTTCACCCTGCGCGTTAATAAGGAATTCCCCATAAAATTGGTTTGCACCGGTCGAGGGGTTACGCGTGAAAGCGACACCTGACCCGGAGGTTCCACCCATATTTCCAAATACCATTGCTTGGACATTAACAGCCGTCCGTCCGAGTTCTTCAGATATATCGTTAAGGCGACGGTAAGTGATCGCTCGGGGGTTTCCAGAGGATTCAAAAACGGCATTCCGTGCCATATCTAATTGCGTGCGCGGATCATCAGGAAAATCGTTACCTGTGTGCTGTTTGACGGCGTTCTTGAATTCACGGACGAGTGCCGCTAAATCGTCGGCTTCTAATTCGGTATCTAATGTAACGCCTTTTGACTTTTTCTTTTCTTCAAGTAGATGTTCAAACTCGTCGTGATCGACATTAAGGACAACGTTTCCGAACATCTGGACGAAGCGTCGGTATGAGTCGTAAGCGAAACGTTCGTTTTCAGATCTGGCGATAAGTCCTTTAACAGCATCATCATTTAAGCCGAGGTTGAGAATCGTGTCCATCATGCCGGGCATTGAGACAGCGGCACCAGAACGGACAGAGAGCAAGAGTGGATTTTCGGTATCACCGAACTTCGCGCCGAGCGCGGCTTCTAATTTCGCAAGATTCTCATCAATCTGTGCGTCAAGTCCGGCAGGGTACTGTTTATCATTTTCGTAGTATAATTTGCATACCTCAGTGGAGATAGTGAAACCGGGTGGGACGGGTATACCGAGATTGCTCATCTCTGCGAGATTCGCCCCTTTTCCGCCAAGCAGCATGCGCATTGTGGCGTTGCCATCACTTTCACCGCCTCCAAAGAAGTAGACGTACTTCGGTTGTGGCATCAATAGCCTCCTATTATTAGCCGTCAGCCATCAGTAGAATAGCCATCAGTCGTCAGTAAAGAGGGTTTGTTAGACGAAGACCTCTTACGGATGGTTTCCGATAGCCATTTAGATTGAATAAATTGTTCGACTTGCTTCGTCAAATTCGGGTTTAAAAGGATCTGTTGAGAGATAAAGAATCTGATACGGTTCATAAAGTTGGATGTAGCTCCAATTGACACCGCACAGGACTTTGCCCTCGTTAACTTTCTTGATAAATTTGCCTCGGAATTTCGCTCGCGTCCGTTCAGGTGGAAATTGCTCAGCATGGCGAATCTGCTCATCTCTAACAATTCGCTCAGTTTCTGATCGATTTTCAAGGGTGTAGTAGAGACTTTCCCCCTGACGCACATTGTGGTATTTTAAATCTAAGTGTTTTACCTGTGGGGCATCCCATTCAAGCCCACGCTTTGTGAGGTAGGTCTGCAGCCACTTCCACTTAATGACCCAGTCCAATTCTCTGTCCAACTGCATCGGATCGCTTTCCAAGCATGTAAGGACATACTCCCAGCGTGCCATCACCTGGTTCGTGGTCGAATCGGATTCAGCTTGTTCAAGATATCGCTTTGCGCATTCTAAATATTGCCACTGTAGTTCGACAGCAGTGAGTCGCTTCCCGTTCTGGAGTTCAATCGGATGTGTACATGTAATATCGTCAGAAATGTCCCGAATCGCTTTGACGGGATTGCGGAGCGCGAAGCGCTGCTCAATAAAGTTATCTTCAATCATACGGAGGATAATACCGGTTGTACCCACCTTCAAAAAAGTCGAAAATTCGGACATATTGGAATCTCCGACGATAACGTGTAGGCGTCTGTACTTCTCTCGGTCGGCATGTGGTTCATCGCGTGTGTTGATAATCCCGCGCGCCGTTGTTGTACCGATAGAAATTTCCTCTCGAATGTGTTCAGCACGTTGCGAAATTGCGTAGTAACCCCGATGACTCGGTTTGATTTTTCCCGCGCCTGCGAAAACCTGTCGGGTTACAAAGAAGGGAATCAGTTGCGATGCCAACTGACGGAAATCGACATGTCGTTCCATCAAATAATTTTCGTGGCATCCATACGTATTTCCGGGGGTATCCAGGTTGTTTTTAAAGATAGAAATCTTTCCATAGAACCCGTCGTTGCGCATGCGCCGTTCTGCAGTGCTGGCAAGCCGTGTGATGATACGCTCACCCGCTTTATCGTGAGCGACGAGTTCAGTGACATCATCGCACTCAGGGGTCGCGTATTCCGGGTGGCATCCGATGTCTTGGTAGAACCTTGCGCCGTTTTCAAGGAAAACATCCGGATACATTCTCCCAGCAACAATTTCACGGAAGAGATACATCACCACGTTCTGAACGGTGAGTGTCTTTCTACGCGGGGCATCAGGAGTCCAGATGATTCCGAATTCAGTTTCTAATCCGTAAATTCTACGTTTCATCTTTTTTATTATCCGCCTCTGAGCTGCTCTCCATTACATTCCGAGCAGGTTTTGGGGTTAAATCGCCTTCGGCAGTTGGCAGTCGGTCAAGTGGTTTTGGTTTAACAAAGGGGTTCCTCTTAAGATAGCATCAAAACCCGTAGCCCGTAACGTAGTGGAGGGCGGATCTAAGGAACGCACGTCAGCGTTTGAACACGCGCTGTTCCTCCGCAAGGTAAAATTAGAAAAGTGTTGTCACCTCGTCAGTAGAGAGTCGTCGAAATTTTCGGCGTTCGGCGGTTCGTTCAAGACATGCCACTTCTATCGTTTCTGGGGTGATTTCATAGTCATCTTCAGTATCTGCTTCAACGGTTTGAAAGGTTTCTTTTACGAGTTGGAGTGCTGCTGACATCTCCAAACCATCTGTATATCTCTGCTCCAAAATTTCCGTGATTGTTGTGGCACGTCCACCAATCACGGCGTACTTTTCCTCTTCCGAATAGATGCCATCAAATGCAATATGGTAAATCTGATTTCTCTGCGTCTCAGAATTTGTTGAGGCATCGGCGGTTCCAACCTCACATACAAGAAGTTCGATCTCCAGGGGTTTCGCGTCCCATGCTTGTGCGACTGCCCCCATGTGTTGTGAATAGAGGTTCGTCAGCCATTTCGCGGTAACATCTTCACGGTAGTAGCGAAAACCTTTAATTTCGGATTCACGAATACCAGCGACCCGTAATGCCTCAAATTCAGCGATTCTACCAGCCGCAGCAAGGGCAATCCTGTCATAAATTTCGGAAATCTTAAAAGTCGTTTTACGTGGATTCTCGGCAACCATCAGGAGTCCATCCCGGAATTCTAAGACGACGACCTCTTTCGCTTGTGCAATGCCGTGACGGACGAAATCCTCTTTATCCTGACGAATTTGCTCCGGTGAAACATAATAAGGTGTGGACATGTCTGTATCTTTCAGATTCCAAGGAGCGACGAACGCAGGTGTCTCGTTACACGTAGTGTCAGGTTCCCCTGTCAGTCCGTGTGGGCGAGTCACTCCGCTCCCTACATTAGGCGCGATATGAGGTCCCGGTATAATTCTTCTACGGTAGCCTCAGGAATCTCGGTGACTCCTTCTTCAGTAATAGTGTAAAGCGTTGGGAAAATTTTCCGGATGAGATCAGGACCGCCTGTTGCAATATCTTCATCGGCAGCGTCCCAGAGAGCTTCCGCCACAATCTCTAAGGCATCTTGGCGCGTAATCTCTGGAGTGTACCGTTTTTTTAGGGTTGAACGGGCATCCTTACCACCGGAACCGATTGCGTAATAGTCGTTTTCCTCGTAACGGCCCCCGATAGCATCATATTTGAAAATTCTACCGCGTTGCCGTTTCAAATCATAGCCGGCGAAGAGTGGCAAGACAATTAAGCCCTGCATGGCAAGTCCTAAGTTAGAGCGGACCAAGTGTGAGAGGAAATTTGCTTGTCCTTCAAGACTGAGGTTCGTGCCTTCTGTCTTTTCGTAAAACTCAACCTCAACTTGGAAAAGTTTTGCCATCTCAATACAGGGACCAGCGGCACCCGCAACAGCGATTGCCGAGCGCCGATCAACTGGATAGACTTTCTGGATTCGCCGCTCGCCGACCTGATACCCTTCTGTTGCTTGCCGGTCGCCAGCCATAATGACACCAGCATCATAAACAACCGCTAAAACGGTTGTGCCTTCGTAAGAACGCAATGACGACTCGGATATGTGGGCACTTGAGACAGCATCAGACGAGTTGGACATCGCCAATAATTCAGGATGGCGACGTTTGAGGATTTGGAGAAAGTCAGAAGTGCCATATTCATCGAGGTCAAGCACTCCTACTGCCCTCCTCGTTGGATATAGTTTTCGACAAACTCCTGTGAATCTTCTTCCAAGATTTCATCGATTTCGTCAAGAAGTGAGTCTAAGTCCTCGACGAACTCCTCGTCCATTTCGCTCGATTCGACATTCAGTTCAATCTCTTCGGTTTCATCGACAGGGTGATTGACCTGTTCCTGTTGTTTTTCGGTCGACATGATGTTCTGTTCCTTTTAACCTGAGCATTTCTATAAAAATCTATAGAAATCTCGGTTTGCACGCTCCTTTGGCGCATGGTGAAACCTACAAAGTTAGTGCCCAGACACTAACGCTCTTAGCTTCCGAGTGTCCTCACAGGGTCCGGGTTCGTCTCACTCGCGTATGAACCCATCACAGTAGAACCGATTTGGTTATTATCGGGTGTGTTTGGTCTTTACACGATGCTACTGGATACGGTAGAGGGGAATTGAACCCCCGAAACGCCTACGTTTACCGCTTTGATCGGAGTTCTTTAACGAGTTCCTCTGCTGTGCAGTTGTTCAGCAACTCGCCAACGATCTTTTGTGTGCCAAAATGCGGACGATCCATCATAATTTTATCAAAGCTTCTTCGATCTTTACCGATGAAAATCATTGAATTCCAACTCGCACTGTAAATGTGCTTTGGAAACTTCCGTAAACAGGTGCCACGAAAATATGCACGGGTATCCACGGGTGGATAGTGCATCGCGTGCACAATTTCCTCATGGCTGAGCAACCGTTTTACATGTCCGTTTTTCAGCAGTCTAATATAAAGTCCTTTGTCTGGACGAATATCGTGATACTGTAAATCCAGCATCTGCACATGCGCGTCCGTCCATTCGTATCCGTGTCGTTTGCGGTAAGCCTCTATTAATTTCTTTTTAATGACCCAGTCGAGGTGTTGGCTCAGCCGCATCGGATTGATTTCTAAGTTGTCAAGCACATATTGCCATTTTTCGAGAACATCTTCAACGACAGGTGTCCGCTCTTCGGCTGTGAGATGTTGTTGTGCCAGTTTGAGGTACGCGCGCTGTACCTGTATCGGAGTCCACTGCTCGCCATCTGCGAGTTCTATCTGATTTTTGCACGAAAGGTCCCGCGAAATACTTTTTAGGGCGGCGACGGGATTCTTTAAACTGAATTGTTTACCGACAACACCTTTCTCAATCAACTGAAGCACTATAGAAGTAATGCCAACTTTGAGATAGATGCTGAGTTCGGACATATTGGAGTCGCCGATGATGACGTGCAAACGTCGATAAATTTTGTCATCCGCATGGGGTTCATCGCGCGTGTTAATCAATGGGCGATTCACCATAGTGCTGAGTCCTACCTCTTTCTCAAAAAAATCGGCGCGTTGAGAAATCTGATAATCTGTTTCGTTGCTTCCGTTTTCTGCACCGACTTTGCCGCTACCTGTAATAATAATGCGGGTAACGAGGAACGGGGTCAACCCATCAACGATTGTATCAAACGGCACTTTACGAGACATAAGATAGTTTTCATGCGAACCGTAACTGTGCCCTTTGTAATCGGTATTATTTTTATAGATGATAATTTCTTGGTTGTCGAGCAAAAGGCGTTCAGCTGTTACCCTGCTGACTTCCAATATTAATTCTCCCGCCTTTTCGTAGAGAAGTAGGTCGCGTGCATTGGCACATTCCGGCGTGCAATACTCTGGATGGGCGTGGTCCACATAATAACGACCCCCATTTATCAATATATCATTGACAACGCTGTTTGTATCTGCCTCGCTGATAGGTGTTTCCGCTTCTGCAAGAAACCCACGAGCGTCCATCAGAGGACTTTCTTGTTCATAATCCCACGTGACGGAGGAAGTCGCACTCGGAATATCATCCCTTGAAGTTTTATAGGCGTTAACGACCAAAGTGGAAGCTGCCACCGGATCTTGCTCGCGTGCGTTTTTGACTGAGATACCATACTCAGTCTCTGTTCCCATTATGATTGGTATTTCCATTTTTTATTCGCTATCGGTTGTCAGTTAAGGAGCGATTTGTTAAACGGAAACCGCTTAACCGAGAACCGAGAACCGAGAACTATTAAAGGAATGTACCGCCTCGGGTCACTCGGACATTCTGTTGTTTCTCGTGTGTCGGTTCATTAATCAAAGCACGGATGTTAACGATCTTTTCACCTTTCCTGCCCGAGATTTTCGCCCAATCATCAGGATTCGTAGTGTTCGGAAGATCTTCATTTTCGTGATATTCTTCTCGGACCGCTGCGCTGAGGTCTTCAAGACGTATTCCTTTGTCAATTCCATTAGAACCAATAAAACGTTTAATTGCTGTTTTCTTCGCACGTGAAACGATGTTTTCGATCATTGCCCCGCTCACAAAGTCTTTAAAGAAGAGGGTTTCTCGTTCGCCTCGGGCGTAAGTCACCTCGATGAACCGATTTTCATCAGTTGCTGCGTACATGTCGTTTACGGCTTCATTGATGAAGTGCTTCGCGACCGCCTCGGTATCTCCATCGAACTGCTGGCAAATCTCTTCAGAAAATGGAATATCTGGTGTCAGATATATGCCGAAGATGTCTTTAGCACCGTCAAGATTGGGACGATCAATTTTTATTTTTACGTCAAGCCGACCGGGTCTTAGAACAGCAGGGTCGAGAAGATCCTGTCGATTGCTTGCCCCAATGACAATGACATCCCGAAGGTTCTCAACACCATCAATTTCAGATAGGAACTGCGGCACAAGTGTTGATTCCATATCCGATGAGATTCCCATACCTCTGGATCGGAACAGAGAGTCCATTTCATCAAAGAAGATGATAACAGGGAATCCTTCTCGCGATTTATCGCGCGCTTTTTGGAAGACTTCTCGGATTTTACGTTCGGTTTCACCGACATATTTATTTAGCAGTTCGGGTCCCTTGATGTTGATGAAATAACCGCGAACCTCGTCTCTGCCTGTTTCTTTTCGGACACGTTCAGCGATGCTGCTCGCGACAGCGCGAGCTATTAAAGTTTTACCACAACCCGGGGGTCCATAAAGGAGAACCCCTTTTGGCGGAGAGAGGTTAAATTCCTTGTATTCCTTCGGATAGAGGTATGGTAATTCAATCGCATCGCGGATCGCTTCTATCTGTGTATCAAGTCCACCGATATCGGTGTAACCGATGTCTGGCACCTCTTCAAGTAACAGATCTTCGACTTCTCGTTTCGGAAGCTTTTCCATGAGCATACTCGTTGTATGGTTGAGAAGGACATGATCTCCGGCTTTTAGGGTTTCCTCTTTGAGAGATTCCGCGACTCTGACAACCCGTTCTTCATCGGTGCGAAGGCTCACGATCGCACGTTCATCCGTGATCCGCTCTTTGATTTTGACGACATCGCCATGTTTTTCGGCAGTTTTGATATTAACGACGTTCATTCCGCTGTTAACAATAACCTCTTGTCCAACCGCAAGGTCTTTATCCCTGAGTGCCGGATCAAGATTAACACGCCATTTTCTGCCACTGACGTCGATATCGACGGTGCCGTCTTCGTTTGAAGCGAGGAAGACTCCGTAATTATTGGGGGGTGCGCTAAGTTGGGCGACCTTTTCCTTGAGGATTTCCAGTTTCTCTTTCGCCTCTTGTAATGTGCTCGTGAGTTTCTTATTCCGCCGGTGTGCCGTCATTAACTCACGCTGCATTTCATAGAGACGAGTTTCAAGGTCCTTGACATAGACAGCACGCTGTTGTTGTCGCATGCTGGCAAGCTCGTCTTCGAGCATGTCAATCGTCCCTTGGAGTGTGCGAATTTGCTGTTGATACCAAACAGCGTCGCAGTTCTCTTGCTCCTCGAAGGAATCCGTGGAATTTCCTCTTTTAATAGCCATACGTGAACTTCTCACTTTCCAAAACGATTTTTTGACTCCACTCATAGCGGTGAAAGTCAGGTACGCAGATAACTGTGTTCGGATGGGTTGTAGCCTTATGAACCCACCACGTTTATTTAGAGTATAGCGTACCGAAAAAATTGTGTCAAGAAAAATTGCTGTTTTTGTTTTTTCAAGGTTTCGTATAGCGAGGAACGCCTCGCTATACGAACAATGCGTCCCTAAGGCGTACTAAAGTATGGAAACCTTGCGATGCCCTTCTTACTCCGCAGCTGCAGCTGTGTCGTCAGTTTCCTCTTCAGGAATCGCACCGGCGGTAGATTCTGGCGCCACACTTAAGGCTTCACGTATCTTCGCTTCAACTTCCGCCGCAATGTCTGGGTTCTCTTCCAAATATTTCTTGGCATTCGTTCTGCCTTGCCCGATGCGTTCGTCGTTGTAGGCGAACCAAGAGCCGCTTTTCTGGATAAACTCGTTCTCAACAGCAATATCCAAAAGATTTCCTTCTTTAGAGATGCCTTGCCCGAAAGTAACGTCATATTCGGCTTCTTTGAAAGGAGGTGCGACCTTATTTTTTACAACTTTGACTCGGACACCGCTGCCGAGTATTTCAGTGCCATCTTTAATTTGACTACCGCGTCGGAGTTCTAAACGGATAGAAGCATGGAACTTGAGAGCGAGTCCACCGGGGGTTGTATCTGGGTTCCCGAACATGATCCCAATTTTTTGCCGGATCTGATTTGTGAAGATAACACAGGTTTTGGATTTGTTAGTGACACCCGACAACTTCCGTAACGCTTTAGACATCAGGCGAGGCAACAAACCGACGTGTGCATCCCCCATTTCACCCTCAATCTCGGCTTGCGGCGTCAAAGCCGCTACCGAGTCAACGACGACCAAGTCAATCGCACCGCTGCGGATAAGCGTTTCGACAATTTCTAATGCCTGTTCACCGGCATCCGGTTGTGCGATTAACAAGTTTTCCAAGTTGACACCGATGTTTCGGGCATAGGCGGTATCCAGCGCGTGCTCAACATCAATGAACACAGCCGTGCCTCCTAACTTTTGTGCTTCGGCGACAATATGGAGTGCTAAGGTCGTTTTGCCAGTGCCTTCGTGTCCAAAGATTTCGATGATTCTGCCGCGCGGGACACCGCCTACACCGAGGGCAAGGTCAAGCGCGAGTGAACCGGTTGGGATCGCTTCAACGGGCACAACTTCGTTGTCTGCAAAGCGCATGATAGCACCTTTACCGAATTCACGCTCTACTTGCGAAATCGCTTGGTCTATGGCTTTCTGTTTCTGTTCATCTTGCATGTTTTAACGTCTCTCCTTATATGGCACCTGCAGTCAAAAATAGGTGCATCGGGCATTGTGTTACGCGGAAAAATGGCATACGCTTAAAGGCGTATAGATCGCCCCGTTTCGGCGAAGTTGGCTCTGCATGAGTGCGATTTCGTTTACTCGCATTGATCCACCAACAATTGTATCATATTTACGTAGAATATGCTTTAAAGGTTCAAGATCTGTCGCGGTTCTCAGCCGCGCAAGCGTGAGGTGTGGGTGAAACCGATTGTCTGTTGTGAAACCGAGATCCGTCAATTCAAGGTTCACGGCTTTTGCAAGCCGTGAAATGGTCGAAGCTCCCTGCTTTATGCCCATCCAGATGACACGTGGACGAGCGAGATTCGGGAACGCACCGATGCCTCCGAAAGCAATAGAGAAGGGCGGATGCGTATCTGTCACATGCTGGATGGCTTCGCTTATATTATCGATTGCATCGGGATAGACATCGCCGAGAAACTTCAAGGTGAGGTGAAAATTTCCAAACTTCGTCCACGAGATCCCCTTGTGAATGTGCGACTGAAGATGTGTTTGCACCGGCTTCAGTGATGCTTGTATCGGTTCTGGGATCTCAACTGCTACAAAACAGCGAATGACTGCGCTTTTGTCTCTGTCCATCACGCACCTGCTTTTGGATCGTAACGGGTTGCATGAACCAGCGCGAATAAAGGTTTGCGATTGTTAACGAGAAATTCCAGACCAGATCCAACCGTCAGCACTAAGGGGATATACATCATGAAGTAGATAGGACCTCGACTTTGCACAATCAGTGCGGCGTTCAGATGGTCTTGGAATGCAAGTAAAATTAACCCGATGATGATCGCAATCAATTGTGAAGTCATCTTGTATTTTCCCCACTGGTTTGCCGAGACGATCTCCCCGTATTTTGTGATGAAAACGATTCGGAGGAATGTAACGAGAACTTCACGACCGATGATAACAAAAACCATCCATATCGGAATAAGCCCACTGTCGGCGTGCTTGAATAGGGCTAAACAGATTAAAGCCGCACCGATGAGCAACTTGTCAGCGAGCGGATCCATGAATTTTCCGAAGCCAGTCACACCTTGCTTGCGTGCGATTTTACCGTCAAGATGATCGGTCAGTCCTGCGATAGCAAAAATAGCGAGCGCAACCCCCATCATATCAGCCTGAAAACAGTATATGAACGGAGGGATTAGGAAAAGCCGTAAAATGGTTAGAAGATTTGCCAACCGCAAAAGGGTACCGAAATTCATAATATGTTCACGAAACTAATTGTCGGAGAGATCTATTACCTCGGCATCTTTAGGCACCACAAACTTGAAAAGATCCGGTGCGAGTTCTTTATCTCGTTCAATCTCTGTGAGCGCAACAATCACACTTTGGCGCGTCCCATCTTCAAATTCGGTTCTGTAGCCAAATTGCACAGGGAGCCATTCACCGGATTTCACCCAGATTTGAAGTGTTTCCTTTGCGTTCGTGCTGACCATGTGCGCTTTAGGGGACAACTCAATTTGATGAACACCTTTTGGATTCGCAAATTCGTCTGGAATCAGAGTCATATCGTAGTTTTTCTGGACATCTTCAAGGGAGGCACCAATACCCGGCAACAGTTCCCGACGTTCTGGATTCGTCCACTTCATCTTATTGACTTGGTTGAGTATCGGTGTATATGTCCAGCCGTATTCGCCGTCTAAAACAGTAAGTTGGACAACTTTTGACGTGTCGTTCCGATCCACATACTCCTTACGGAGTAGGTTCGGTTTCCCGAAGATAAATCGTCCGCGAGCGACACTTTTCTTATTCGATAAAAGCGTTGTTTCCTCAAAGTTCGCACTGAAATTATTAGATTTCTCGTATGCCGTTTTGAAATTCTGAAAAATTTTATCAACAGTTTGCGGATGTGCCTTGTTAACGAACAGCACTGAGAGCGACATCGCTATTAACAGTATATTTTGGAGTCTTGTAAACTTTCCGAGTATAGTGATCCAGAGGGTTCGTCGGATCATTGTCCATCTCCTGTTTTGCCAAATTACCTTTTGGAGAACTGATTTCTACCTTAATATTATAGCATTATTTATTTACAGGTGTCAACATAATTTGTGTCGAAAATCAGGCGATTTAGTTTTAATAGTAGTAGGCACACTCATGAAGATTAAGAATTTAATCGGGTAATTTTTACCGATGCGCGGTGCGGTTAGGGTGAAAGACCCTACCGGGTCTGGTGGAACATGGAATTACCCAAATATTTTATTTAACTTCATCCGTGTGCCGTAACGGGTTGTGATGCAATTCTGCACCGTTCTCAATTTGCCAAGCGCGTCCAATCCGTCAGGATAACTTCTATATCATTCGGATCGTCTAAGGCATGCCTGACGAGTCCTTCTAAAACTTCGGCGACGGATGGTTCTCGGAATATCGCCTGAAACCAGTTGCCGAAAGTTTTAATCGCATCCGGGGATTCGGAACACACCGAAAAAACAACCCGACAGAAGTCGAGTCCTTCGTCTACCCATTTTTCGGAGATCCAGACATCTTGCGGAAAACCGTGGAAAATTGGCAAGAGATCCGCTATTAAGACTGGTAAGTCTTCATTGAGATAGGAAATCTCTGGAAGGATGTCAAAATGAACGGCGTATTTGTGGGTGTATGGAGAACGTTCGTGTTCTTCGTTTTGCGTTTGCATAATTTGGTTACATCGGCTTTAAATGGACAATCCTACTTTCTATGTGGTATATTATAACACGTGATGTATTCAATCGCCTCAAAACCCGTAGTCCGTAACGAAGTGGAGGCTCAATCCGTTCCTTGTATTACATTTGCGCGTATTGCCTCGCAGTGAGAGTCAGCGCGGTATTTCTTCAGATAGGTAGAAGCCACATAACAGATCAAACTTCCTTGATGACTCCGTAAGGTAAAATAAAAAATTCGTCTAACACTACCCTCATAACCCGTAGCTCGTAATGAAATTATGCCTTAAATGGCATATTTTGTCGATGTATGGAACGCACTGTATAGTTGAAACGCGTGTTGTTCCTCCGCAAGGTAAAATTAAAAATATGGCAGATACTGAACAAATAACACATCTCAAAAATGAATTGGAGAAACGGATTCTCATCCTCGATGGCGCGATGGGATCCCTATTGCAGACCTATCGGCTCACAGAATCCGATTTTCGAGGTGAACAATTTGCCGATCACCCCTGTGAACTCAAAGGTTACAACGATCTGCTCTCCATCACACAACCGCATATTGTAAAAGAAATACACGCAAACTACTGCAGTGCCGGCGCGGATATCATCGAAACGAATACCTTTACCAGTACATCCGTGTCGATGGCAGACTACCAACTCCAAGACATCGCATATCAGGTGAATTATGCGGCTGCACACATCGCACGCGAGGTGGCGGATAAATGGACATCACCCGACAAACCGCGTTTCGTCGCAGGGAGTATGGGACCTAGCAACCGCAGTTGCACGATTTCGCCGAATGTGAATGACCCCGGCTATCGGAACATTACCTTTGCCCAACTTGTTTCTGCCTACACGACGCAAGCGGAAGGCTTAATTGACGGTGGTGTGGATCTCCTCCTCGTCGAAACCGTCATGGACACGCTTAACTGTAAGGCGGCACTCTTCGCCATACAAACCCTCGCCGAAGCACGAGGCATTGACATCCCGCTTATCGTTTCCTCTGACAGAAGTGGCGGTGGCGGCAGAAACCTCTCCGGACAAACAGTCGAAGCCTTCTGGAACTCGGTTCGGCATGCGAACCTACTCGCCGTCGGGTTGAACTGCGGCTTCGGTTCACAACAGATTCGTCCATATCTCGCCGAAATGGCAAAAATAACCGATATACCCGTTATCTGCTATCCGAACGCCGGACTTCCCAATGAACTCGGTCAATATACCCAGACCCCCACCGAAATGGGGGAGTGGATGCACGAGTTTGCGCAAAATGGATTCGTCAATATTGTCGGTGGATGTTGTGGAAGTCAACCCGAACACATCGAAACGATTGCCAAAGTCGCCGCTGAATACGCACCACGGGAACCAGAGCAGCAAAAACGTGCATGCCGTCTGAGCGGTTTAGAGGCGTTTAACATCACGGCTGACTCTCTCTTTGTTAACGTTGGCGAACGGACAAACGTAACAGGCTCCCGTCGATTCGCAACACTCATTAAAGACGAGGACTATGAGACAGCTTTAGAGGTCGCCAGAGATCAAGTCGAAAACGGGGCACAACTTATCGACATTAATATGGACGCAGGCATGTTAGATGCCAAAGCAGCGATCGTCAAGTTCCTCAACCTCATCGCAGCAGAACCCGACATTAGTCGTGTACCCATTATGCTGGATTCCAGCCGATGGGAGGTCATAGAAGCAGGCTTGGCGTGCGTTCAGGGAAAAGGTGTCGTCAACTCAATCAGTTTGAAAGAGGGTGAGGAGGATTTCTTAGCAAAAGCAAGACTGATTCGACGATACGGTGCCGCCGTTATCGTCATGGCGTTCGATGAAGGCGGGCAGGCGGATACCTACGAACGGAAAGTGGAGATCTGTCGTCGGGCGTACCGACTCTTGACAGAAGAGGTTGGGTTTCCGCCCGAGGACATCATTTTCGATCCGAATATCTTCGCCGTCGCGACTGGGATCGAAGAACACAACGAATACGCGAAGGCGTTTATTGAGGCGTGCGAGCGGATTAAAACCGCGTGTCCGAACGCCTTAGTGAGTGGTGGTGTTAGCAATATCTCTTTCGCCTTCCGTGGCAACGATGCGGTGCGCGAGGCGATGCACGCCGCGTTTCTCTATCACGCCATCAATGCTGGTATGGACATGGGCATTGTCAACGCTGGGCAACTCGCCGTTTATGACGATCTGCCAAAACCGCTCTTAGAAGCCGTGGAGGATGTTCTGTTCAATCGCCGTGAAGATGCAACCGACCGGCTCGTTAATCTCGCCGATACGCTGAAAGGGAAGGGGAAAAAGAAACGTGTAAGTCGGAAATGGCGGAAACTACCTGTCGCAGAGCGTCTACGGCACGCGCTGGTCGAGGGAATTCTCGAATATATTGAAGCCGATACGGAAGAAGCACGGCAAAATTACGAACGTCCTATACAGGTCATTGAAGGACCATTGATGGACGGTATGGACCGTGTTGGCGAACTCTTTGGCGACGGTAAAATGTTTCTGCCACAGGTCGTCAAGAGCGCGCGGGTTATGAAAAAAGCGGTCGCACACCTCATTCCATATATCGAAAAGGAGCAGGCAGAAGGTGCTATCCGATCCAGAGGCAAAATTGTGATGGCGACCGTGAAAGGCGATGTTCACGACATCGGTAAGAACATCGTTGGTGTTGTGCTTGGGTGCAACAATTACGAAGTTATTGATCTCGGTGTGATGGTGGCTGCGGAAGACATTCTGGAAACCGCACGGAAAGAGAACGCCGATATGATCGGTTTGAGTGGACTCATTACACCCTCTTTGGATGAGATGGTACACGTCGCTGGGGAGATGGAGCGTGAAGGTTTCCAAATCCCACTCCTTATCGGGGGCGCGACGACTTCAAAGATACATACCGCCGTTCAAATTGAGCCCGCGTATAGCGGTTCAACAATTCACGTCAGGGATGCCTCTCGAAGTGTGGGTGTTGTCAGCCATCTGATGAGTCGCGAGAGACAACAGACCTTTACCGAGCAGACCCGTGAGGAATACGCTGAGATCCGAGAACGTCGTGCGAAAAATCGGCAACAGACGAATCTACTCCCCTTCACCGTTGCCCAAGAACGCAGATCCACACTGGATTGGCGAAATTATCAGCCCGCCACGCCGCACACGGTTGGCACTCAGGTTTTTGAAGACTATTCGTTAGTGGAACTCGTTGACTATATCGACTGGAGTCCCTTCTTCACGACATGGGGACTCCGTGGTAAATATCCAAATATACTGGAGAATCCAGAAGTCGGCGAGGAAGCGCGTAAACTCCTTAAGGATGCTGAAACACTCCTCGGCGTTATCGTTGAAGAGAAAAGATTTCAGGCACGCGCTATCGTCGGGATTTTCCCTGCCAACGGTGTCGGTGAGGATACCGAAATTTACGCCGACGAAGCGAGGACAGAAGTGATTGCCACCTTGCACCACCTACGCCAACAGACGGAACAACCATTTGCGAGACCGAACCTCAGTCTCGGTGATTTCGTCGCGCCAAAAACAACAGGAGTCCCGGATTATATCGGCGCGTTTGCTGTAACAACAGGCCACGGTGTTTCTGAATTCTGTGCCGAGTTCGAGCAGCAGCAGGACGATTACAACAGTATTATGGCAAAGGCGTTAGCAGACCGACTCGCCGAGGCTTTCGCGGAGCGGATGCATCAGCACGTCCGCACAACGTTTTGGGGGTATGCCGTTGATGAGAGTTTGGAGAATGAAGCCTTGATTACCGAAAAATACCGCGGGATCCGCCCAGCACCCGGATACCCCGCCTGTCCTGACCATAACCAGAAACGCGTGTTGTTTGAACTCTTGAATGTTACGGAGAACACAGGTATCTCTCTCACGGAGAGTCTGGCGATGGCACCGGCAGCCTCTGTGAGTGGTTGGTATTATTCACATCCAGAGGCGCGGTATTTCAGCATCAGTAGAATCGGAGAGGACCAAGTCTCAGATTACGCCGAACGTACCGGTATGGATATTGAAACAGCGAGACGTTGGCTCAAGCCGTTGCTTGCGTAAAACAAAATAGAGCGGTGGAGTTTCGTCCACCGCTCATTTTATTCTTAATATCTACGTTATTCCTGCCATTTGATGCAAGAACAAGCGCAGCGCGATCCGCAATTACGCCTTAGATTGATACAAACCAACACAATTGCCACTCGGGTCAAAGAACATGGCAAAGGAACCCATGTCTCCCCCCAGAATAACCTGAGGAGGCATACAGATTTTGCCGCCGAGACTTTCTGCCTTTTCAAGCGATGTCTGAAGATCATCAACCTGCACATAAATCGTAACAAAGTTAGACGGCATATCGTCGGTTGTCGGAAGTATGTGTCCGCATACTTCATTCTCCGATGCTGGATCCAACCCATAAACGCCATTAACATTACCGTTAGAATTCCAATCAAACAGCGAACAATAAAACTCGCTCAATGATTCACCATTCTTACCGGCTATTTCAAAATGGACAACTGGATTTCCCATTGGATTCACACCTTTCTTTATATTGAATTATTTTATATTAAGTAATTATACATTAATTATTTATAGAATGCAAATTAATTTTTCTATCCAGAATGTAACTGGAAACAGCGAGCATTAACGAAACCGATGCTTACATAAAACTGTTTTAATCACTAAAAAATGGGACGGTGAAGTTTCCTTCATCGACCCATTTTCTTGCGAATTTATGCATGAATCCTGCGATTTCGCGCCGGAGTAAGCACAGCGTTATCAACAATCACACCTTAGGTTGATACAAACCGATGCAGTTCCCACTTGGATCGAGGAATAACGCGAAGGAGCCCATACCGCTCGGAATAGGACGAGGCGGCACAAGAGTTTGCCCACCACAGTTTTCTACCTTCTCAAGCGATGCCTGAAGGTCGTCAACTTGAATGTAAATCGTGACACCGTTATCCGAACACATATCGTCAGTCGTCGAAAATATGTGTCCATCTACGCCGTTCTCTGATTCTGGGTCCACGCTATAGATACCGTGCGTATTCGCGTTAATATTCCAACCGAACAAGGAACCGTAAAACTCGCTTAGCGATTCACCGTCCCTCCCCGATATTTCAAAATGTACGACTGGATTTCCCATTAAATCTATTCCTACATCTCCAACATAGAGGCAAATTCAAAAAGCTGCCTGCTGCTAAGCAAGAACTCCGTTGCTTTTACCCACAAACATCAGAAAATCGCCAACCAAGTGAACTAATAGGTTAATCGGCTTTAATGTCAGCCCAGGTCGTTGTGAGTTTACCTGAAGGTTCAATATCAGCCGCTGTTTCTAATCCGTCATTCATCAGGGTTTCAATATCATCACCGTCCAATGCCACATTGAAGACGGCAACGTCGTCAACGATTCCAGCGAAGAACTGACCCCACTGACCGTGTTGTCCGGTGGCTAAATAGATACCTATTAAAAAGGGTTTGTCAGTTAACGGGTTTCTTCCTAAGTTTGGTGTCGTTACACCGTCGCCAATCTGATCAGCGTCCAGATATACGCCAAACCCGTCACCGTCCCAGGTAACGGCGACATGATGCCAGTCTGTATCTGGATCCCAAGGTGCATCTATAAAGTGAAGCGTGCCACCTGGGTCATGCGTGTGATGCCGGATTACACCGCCATCCCACCAGAATCCAGGTGCCCAATCATCTTTGGTTACAACACCCATGCCGCCAGCGGGAGGCTTATCTAATTTAAACCAAAGCGCAATTGTATGTTCGGCGCCAACATTTAAAGAATCATCGTGCTCGATTTCCACGTAAGCATCCGAGCCATTAAGACTTAAACCCTTGCCAAACTTGCCATCAACCCATTTGGCACCCCCCTCAATCGAGCCGTCATTGCCTGACCCAGAGGAGTCTTCGACTGTGTTACCATTCCCCTCATCAAAGAGCCACATTCCGACACAATCTGCAAAGTCAATTTCAGCAAAACTTATACCTACAAACATCAGGCTCATTACGATTATACTGACGCATAATCGTTTTAACCTTGTAACTCTGGTTTTCATCAATCTTCGGGCAGGAGACCCCTGCATTTATGTAGGGGAGGAATGCCCGCCTCCTTGTGCATTAGACCACAGC
>JAGWBV010000073.1 GCA_021295715.1 Candidatus Poribacteria bacterium
TGCTGAATCTCATTATAACCCCTCCTTTTCGGTTTGAATCAGAAAACACACTTGTCCCGCCAAAAGTTTCAAAATGTTGCAGAACTTAGCGTGATGGTTCTGCAACACCACCGCCGATGGCAGGGAGGAAATGAATTTCTGCGTCTGTGTCAACGCGTTCGAGGATGGATCCGCGAGTCAGGAGACCATTAATGTATACGGCAATGCCGGGCTTAAGACGATTTTCTTCACATAACCGCTCTTTGATACCCGGGTAGCGACTTTCTAAATTATCAATCACTTCACGGACAGTCGCACCGGGGAGCGTAATGTTCTCTTCGCCGCCTGTAAACTTACGCATGAGGGGAGGAATAACTACGGTTGGCATTTTTTTAGTGGCTATCGGCTGTCAGCAGTCGGCTTTCAGTTGGGTAAAGTTTTAACGGAAATCCGTCACGATTTGGAGGAAATCGCGAGTTGGAACTCGCTCCTACAAAGAAAGTAGGCACACGACCTACAAAGAAGGGGTAGGCATAAGACCTACCCCTACAGAATCGGGGTTTCAAAACCCACTCACGTTAGATTTTGCCCATGGCTTTCAGAAGCCGATCGGGCGACATCGGGAGTTCTGTCATCCGAACGCCGATTGCATCGTAGATAGCATTAGCGATGGCAGCCATTGGTGGCACAATCGGCACTTCACCGACCCCGCGCACACCATACGGATGCCCCGGATTCGGGACTTCAACGATGACAGCATCAATCATAGGTAAATCTAAGCAGGTCGGCATCCGGTAATCGAGGAAACTGGCATTAGTCATGGTGCCTTCATCATTATAGATGTATTCCTCATTCAATGCCCATCCGATGCCCTGAACAGCACCGCCCTGCATTTGTCCTTCAACGTAACTCGGATGGATGGCTCTTCCTGCATCCTGGACAGCGGTATAGCGGAGGATCTCGACTTTACCCGTCTCCTCGTCCACTGCTACATCTACCACGTGCGTTGCGTAGGCACCACCTGCGCCACCGGGATTCACTGTTCCACTGCCTACAATCGGACCGCCGGTTTGACCGAGTTGTGCACAGAGGTCGCGGAAGCTAATCTGTTCTTCCTTGCCGTTGATGCATGAAAATTCGCCATCAGCGAACTGCACATTGGCTTCGTCAACTTCCCAGAGTTTCGCGGCACGTTCAATCATTTTCCGCTTGACATCCTGTGCGGCTTCATAAGCGGCGTAACCTGTTGCGTAGGTTGTGCGGCTACCGCCCGTTACAGCGGTGTAACCGACAGAATTGGTATCAACAACGCTTGGGTTAACCGATTCAGCGGGAATACCGAGGACTTCTGCCGCCTGCATAGCGATCGAAGCGCGAGTACCACCGATGTCTGTGGAACCTTCAATGAGGTTAATTGTGCCGTCGGAGTTGACATTAATCGTCACGCTCGACTCCAAGCCGATATTGAACCAGTACCCGGAAGCGACACCGCGACCGTGGTGTTTCTTCCCATTGGGTGCGGTATAGTGCGGATGTGCTTTCACGGCTTCGAGCGTTTCAATACAGCCGATGCGCGGGTGAACGGGTCCATCTGCGCGCCGATCGCCCTCTTTTGCCCCGTTGATTAACCGGAACTCAAGCGGATCGATGCCGAGTTTTTCCGCGATCTCGTCAACAACTGTCTCTGAACCGAAGGCAGCGTTTGGTGCCCCGGGCGCGCGGTAGGGCGCGGTTTTCGGTTTATTGACAACGACATCGTAACCGTCAATGATGACGTTTTCAATGCTGTAGGGTGCAAAGATACACATCGCGCCAGGTCCAACGGGGGCACCCGGATAGGCACCCGCTTCAAAAGCGAGATACGCCTCAGCGGCGGTTATCTTCCCCTCTTTGGTCGCACCCATCTTGACCCGAACGTAGGAGGCAGGTGTCGGTCCCGTGCCTTCAAATACATCCGCACGGTTCATAAGCACCTTGACGGGTTTACCTGTTTTCTTTGCCAGCAACGCGGCGACCGGTTTGATGTATACGCTAATCTTGCCACCAAAACCACCGCCAATTTCCATCGGAACGACCTTAATCTTGGAAATGGGGTATTGGAGAATTTCGGCGACCTGTTCGCGAACAGTAAACGCCCCTTGTGTGCTACACCAAATGGTCAGTTGACCATCTTGGTTGAAATGCGCCGTAGCGTTGTGGGGTTCAATATAGCCTTGATGGACAGTGCCCGTAACGAAATCACGTTCAACAACGACATCCGCTTCGGCGAACCCTTTCTCAGGATCACCCAACTGATGCTGGATATGACTTGCGACGTTGCTCGGTTCGTCAGCCGTCTCGCCCATTGAGGTAGTTTTCAGGGTCTCGTGCAGGACTGGTGCGTCCGCCTCCATAGCTTGGCGGACCTCCAAGACAGGAGGTAGCACTTCGTATTCGACATCAATGAGTGTGCAAGCTTCCTCTGCGATATGCGGACTTGTTGCGGCAACAGCGGCAACGGCGTGTCCCTTGTATAGCACCTTATCGCTTGCCAAGATGTTGTCGCAGAGATACTTGAGATTGACCGCGCCCTCGCCTAAGTCTGCGATTCTGTCTTCAGCTTCAGGCAAGTCTTGAGCGGTAACAACGCCTTTAACGCCGGGATAGGCTTCGGCACGGCTGGTATCAATCGATATGATTCGCGCATGGGCGTGTGGGCTGCGCAGGACTCTCCCGTGCAGGATTCCGGTCATTTGGAAATCTGCCCCGTAAAGTGCGCGACCGGTGACTTTGTCGACCCCGTCATGGCGAATGGGACGGGTACCAATGACTTTATATTCTTTTTTCTCAGCCATTACGCATATTCCTCCGATTTATGAGACTGCGTTTGTATGAAATTAAGCAGAGGTTCCCTTAGCGGCATCCATCACTGCTTTGACAATTTTATCATAGCCGGTACAGCGACACAGGTTTCCCGCCAACCAGTACCGAATTTCATTTTCAGTTGGGTTCGGGTTGCTATCCAGCAATGCCTTGGCACTCATGATAAAGCCGGGTGTGCAAATACCGCACTGGAGCGCGGCGTTTTCCAAGAATGCGTCTTGGATCGGGTGTAGTTTGTCGGGTTCCGCGAGACCTTCTATAGTTTCGACGGATTTGCCTTCAGTCTCTACACCGAGGACGAGACACGAGTTGACGAGTCTGCCGTCGAGGATGACACTGCAAGCCCCACAATTTCCGTTGTTGCATCCCTCTTTAGCACCTGTAAGGTAGAGTTCATCCCTGAGAACTTCGAGAAGGCTTTGCCGGGATTCGCAGAGAAATTCTACTGTTTCGCCATTGATAGTGGTTTGAACGTGCGATTTTCTCGCCATAGTATAGTTCCTTTCACGTTTTAATTTTACCTTGCGGATAAGTGTCAGTGGTTTGTATCCTGACGTTTTTCGTGTTAGAGTCGCCCTCCACTTCGTTACGGGCTTGGGTTTCGATTAAAACGCAGACGCACAGTCTACGCTACAAAGGTTCAAAACTCATGATTTCCTGCAACAACAGTGCCGAGGGATCCAAGAAATGCACCCCAAAGTCCTAACGACCTTTGTTCCCCGCAAAGTATAATCTAAAAAATCAACAAAATCTATGATACGTCTCGGATTCTCTGGATGGCACCGTTGAGTGCGCGTCGCGTCAGCACACCGACGAGGTGTGTCCGCTGCTCGGCAGTCCCACGCATATCGCTAATCGGGCGTGCGATGGCTTGCGCAGCTTGTGCGGCATCATCAATCGCGGCATCAGAAACCTCGCGACCTGCGAGTAGCGCGCTCGCTTCTTCAGCAAAGAGTGGCGTCGGGGCAACAGCAGCGAGTGCGATACGGGCAGAGACGATTGTCTGTTTCGCAGCATCAAGCGTCACAGATGCTCCGGCACCAACGACAGCGATATCCATCTCATTACGTGGGATAAACCGGAGATAGAAAGAACTGGAATTACTTGCGGGTGCTGGTATCTTCAGAGAGACGAGCATCTCGCCGGTTTCCAGAGCGGTTTGACCGGGAGCTGTGCAGAACTGTTCGACAGGTAGTTCACGCTCGCCCTTGGGACCGGCAATGACACAGGTAGTGCCGAGTACAATTAGCGGCGGTATGCAATCCGCAGCGGGTGAGGCGTTACACAAATTACCTCCAACCCCCGCGCGCCCTTGGATGGCGGTGCCGCCAATAATTTTGGTTGCATCGATTAAACCGGGATAGGCATCACAGATGGCATCAACAGCGTAAATTTTATAACATTCGACTGCAGCACCGAGTGTTAAGCCGGTGTTTGCATCGTAATCCAAGACGTTCACCTCTGGAATGGATTTGACATCAATCATCAAGCCAACGTCTCGACGTCCCTCCCGGACATTAACGATGAGGTCGGTCCCACCCGCCAAGATGCGAGCCTTTTCTCCGTTTTCATCAAGCAGTGCAACGGCTTCCGACAGCGTTTGCGCGGAAACATAGGAAAAATCTTGCATGAACGGAATCTCCTTTCATTAATTATTAAGTGGAATTCACACTTTATAAAAAGTTGGGGGCTGAGGCGCGGAGACCCCGCCACAGATATTGGTATTTACAAGACAGGTTTTAGAGATATTTATTTTGAACTTTACTATATCAAAAATTCGGTTTTAAGGCAAGTTTTTTATCTCTTGGAGGGGCATATCTCAGCAATTAACATGTCTAAATTCACAAACTTAACCTGGATGCCGTTGTAATTGCTTGTGAAAGAACGATCTATATCGTGTGCCACGACGAAATTCTCGCCGTCCGGATATTGCTTACGAAATGTAAGTAGGGAACGAGGTGAAAATCCAGAGGCAGCCCACTTGCACTCGATAGCAATTGGTAGACCCCGTGCACGTGTGAGTACAAAATCGACCTATTGTCCCCTCTTGTTACGCCAATAGCGAATATCGTGGGATTGCGTATGTGCCATAATTTCATTGAGAACAAAGTGTTCCCACAATGAACCGAGATCGTCTTGTCGGAGTTGCGACCACCCTCGATAATAACAGACGAATCCGGTGTCGAAACCGTAGACTTTCGGTGCAGCGACAATCTCAGTTGCGCGGCGAGAACTGAACGGACGGATGACATGCACGACGAAGGTCGCCTCCAGAATAGAGAGATAATTTGATATGGTAGTCCGACTCACCTCACACGGACGTGCGAAACGGGAGGCTTCAAAAACGCCACCGCTCTGAGCCATGAGAAGTTCAGTAAATCTCTGAAAGGAGTAGCGGCGCTCAAGTCGAAAAAGTTCCTGGATATCTTTTGCCCAATAAGCATCTATCCATTCTTGGAAATCAGGTTCGGGAAGTTCAGCCTCAAGGAAAAACGGGGGCAGTCCGCCGTGCAGCAGACGATGGTGAAGGTCGATTCGATTGCGCCAAAATTCTCTATCTACCATATATTTATAGTAGCATACAGTGTACCATTTATCAAGTCCGTTTGCATATAGTAGCATTTTCTTGCTGTACAGCATGCGCGCTCGGATTAAAAAACGAATCCCGAACGCTTTGATTTCAATCAAGAACTTCAAGGGAAATCCGCAGAAATACCCAAGCAAAAACACCAATATTTGTTAGTAGCAACTTGGGTTATAAATATTTCTGGCGAGGTTAGGAAACCTCGCCAGTGGAGAAAGGACGAACTAAACCTGTTCAACGCTCAAGGTTGCGGGTTCGCCGTTGAGTTTCTGGGCGAGAGTGAAGGCGTTTTCGCCCGGTGTGTTTACGACAGCCGTCGTGAGGGTCTCGCGGAGGATATAGTCTTGATGTGTCTGAAACGCTTCATCTACAAGCGGAGACGTATCACTGAGGCTGAGGTTAATCCGATCAGAGACGTTGAAATCGGCTTCCTTCCGCATATTCTGGATTTTATTGACGAACTCACGTGCTAACCCTTCAAGCGTCAACTCGTGTGTCAATTCCGTTGACAATGCGACGAATTTCTTCGCATCCGCTTCCACAAAGAAACCCTCCCGATTCTGGGTTTGCACATCAACTTCGGACGGCTCAAGCATGTATGTATCTCCCGACGCTTCAATCTGTAAACTGCCCTCGGCTTCCAACTCCGCTTTCAATGCTGCAGCGTCTGCGGCGGCGAATGCTTTAGCGATGGCTTGCACACCCTTGCCGTATTTGGGTCCCAATACCTTGAAGTTGGGTTTGAGTGTCACCTGTGCGAAAGCGTCCAAGTTCTCTGTGAAGGCGATCGCTTTGACATTGAGTTCATCGTGGATGAGGTCTGCCAAACGATTCACGGTTGCTTTCTCTGCGTCAGAGAGTCCACCGAGCGTGATCTCTGCCAAGGGTTGGCGTGTCTTAATACCGGAACGGTTGCGAGCGGCATGCCCCATGCTAATCACATCACGTGTGAAATCCATATCTGCTTCTAACTGAGCATCTCTGAGTGCGGCATCCGAAACCGGATATTCCGAGAGATGCACACTTGGCGGTGCCTCAGTATCCAACGAACAGACCAAGTTACGATAGAGTTCATCCGCCAAAAATGGAACGAAGGGTGCGGCGAGTTTCGCAACGGTTACGAGTACCTCATACAGTGTGGCATAGGCGGCATGCTTGTCAGGTCCGGCTTCCGCGCCCCAGAAGCGATCGCGAGAACGACGGACATACCAGTTGCTGAGATCGTCCACAAACGCCTCAATAACGCGCGGTGCATTCGTGAGATGATAGTTTTCCATCTCGTCGCGCGCCCTGTCGATGAGAGTATGGAGACGAGACAAAATCCATCTGTCTACCGTTGCGCGTTCCGAGACAGGCGGCACATCTCGCAGGACATCGACCTGCTCGAGGTTGGCATACATGACGAAGAAACTATAGACGTTCTGTAGGGTTCCCATGAACTTCTTCAACGCTTCATCAATACCCTCCATTTTGAAAGCGCGGGGTGTCCACGGCGTGGTTGCGGTGAACATATACCAGCGCATCGCATCCGCGCCCTGCTCGTTCAGAATTGTCCACGGATCTATCGTGTTGCCTCGGCTCTTACTCATCTTTTGACCGTCGGGTCCCATAATTAGCTCAAGACAGAGGCAGTTTTTGTAGGCGGGTTTGTCGTAGAGGAGCGTCCCTGTCGCTAAGAGACTGTAGAACCAGCCACGGGTCTGATCGATGGCTTCGGAGATGAAATCGGCGGGATACGCCTGCTCCAGCATCTCCTTGTTTTCAAAGGGATAGTGCCACTGTGCCGTGTGTGCACAACCGGAGTCAAACCAGCAATCAATGACGTCTTGCACGCGATGCATTGTGCCGCCGCATTTCTCGCACGCGAGGATAACTTCGTCTACATAAGGACGGTGCAGCTCAATATCATCTGGCACATCGGTCCCGAGTTCCTTCAATTCAGCAATACTACCGACACAATGCGGATGTCCACAATCGTCACATACCCAGACGGGCAAAGGCGTGCCCCAATAACGTTCACGGCTCAACCCCCAGTCGATATTGTTTTCCAACCAATTGCCGAAACGTCCGTCCTTGATATGTTCCGGGTACCAGTTGATTTGCTGATTGTGCTGATGCATCTGATCTCGGATGGCGGTTGTTCGAATAAACCACGATTCGCGGGCATAATAGAGCAAGGGGGTATCACACCGCCAACAGAACGGATATTGGTGTGTATACTCAGCCGCCTTAAATAACAATCCACGTCCGTCTAAGTTTTCGATGATTTTCGGATCAGCGTCTTTAACGTATTCACCCGCCCACACGTCTTTAACTTCCGGGACAAATCTACCGTCGGGACCGACCAATTGCACGAGCGGCAGACCGTATTTCTGCCCGATGTCATAGTCATCTTGTCCGAAAGCGGGAGCGATATGAACCAAGCCACTCCCCTCTGTCGTCGTTACGAAATCACCAGTGACGATGTAGTGGGATCTTTCCGGATGCTGTCCGCCATCAAACAGTGGTTCGTATTCCCACTCTTGGAGATCCCTGCCTTTATAGTTTTCGACGATTTGTGGGGGTTCATCCCCGAATAAACTCGGTATACACTCTTTTGCGAGAATGAGATGCCGTCCGTCGGCTTCTTCAACGGCGACGTAATCGTAATCTTCACCGACAGCGACAGCGACGTTAGAAGGCAAGGTCCACGGGGTCGTCGTCCAGACGAGGAGGTAAGTATTCTCTTTATTTTTCAGTGGGAAACGGACAAAGATAGACGGATCGGCGACCTCTTGGTAACCGAGTGCGACTTCGTGGCTCGCTAAGGTTGTGCCGCACCGATAGCAATACGGTTGGACTTTATGCCCTTGATAGAGGAGTTCTTTGTCCCACGCTTGCCGAAGGACCCACCAGACGCTTTCAATGTAATCGTTCGACAGCGTGATATAGGCTTCATCGAGATTGACCCAGAATCCGATGCGTTCGGTCATCTGTCGCCAATCCTGCTCGTATTGGAAGACGTTCTCCTTACATTTTTCGATAAAGTTCTGAACGCCGTAAGCCTCCAATTCGGCTTTGTTTGTAATATTGAGTTGCTTTTCGACCTGATATTCAACGGGAAGTCCGTGCGTGTCCCAGCCAGCTTTACGGTGGACGTAGTGCCCTGTCATCGTCTTGTAACGGCAGACGGCATCTTTCATGATACGCGCGAGGACGTGATGCACGCCGGGCGGAGCGTTCGCAAACGGGGGTCCTTCAAGAAAAACAAACGGTGGCGCGTCTTTGTATATCTCCATACTCTTCTGAAAGATGTCGTTTTCACGCCAAAATTCCAAGATCTGTTTTTCCCTTTCAGCAAACGTGAATTGGGATGATACCTCTTTAAACATTTTATCACCAAGCGTTCGATTAGAGCGGTTTTTCATGTGACGTCTCCTCGGTGTAAGCCGTTTTCCCTCAATGAAGATAAAAAATTAACTGTGTACTGTATGTACTGATTGTCTGAATCAGGGTTTTCAGGATTCAAGGATTTTCAGGATTAGAGATACTCCTTGATTGAAAATCGTTCTTTGTCGTATTACCTAATTAATTTCCTATGTATTTACAAAAAAAAACACCCTCACTGAAATCGTCTGCTTCAGTGATGGGCGTTGTAATAGAAACTTCTTATCTGTGCGTGATTAGCCCACCACAGCACGACGAATTGCAATAATAATGGATATGGCGCGCGAACCCGTGACAGCCCGAAGGTTGTCTTGATGTAGGGCGTTGTAGCGCAGTAGTTCCTTATATTGCAGCGTCGGTGTCGTAAGCATTTTCCTGTCCACGTCTCGTTTAACAGGTGTGTAATGTCTTTGTAAATGCCATACGTGGCAAAAACTTATCCCTATCAATTATGATACTATATTTCATGAGGGATTGTCAAATGTTTTTTATTCACAGAATTTTAAATCTTGGTTATAATTAACCTGAGTTAGCTCCAAACCATACGTATTAATGCCATAAGCAACAGAAAGGGATGATTATGAAAAGGAAAAGAGATGCGCTGTTACAACAGATTGCTGAGAAGCGTAAGAAATCTACAGTTTTCTTTATCACAGGACGGGCTGACGAACAACCGTTTGGATTCGAGAAAGGACGCACCGAGGTAATAGTATATGCTGAGACAGGGACAGGATTTTTTGTAGAACAGGACAAAATTGTGACGACTGTTGAAGTCCTCGCTGGTACTATTGCAGTCGCTGCAATCCCCGGAGAACGTTTTACGAAGGCGGCCGCCCACAGCACAATTCAGTTGCTCTGTGAAGGCAATCACCGTCAGGTTACCGAGGAAATAGGGGTCAATATTGAAGGCGTTACCGCATTTGATGCGAAAAATAACCTTGTGCTTCTAAAAATTGCCGAGACGGGTGTTCCACTTTCCCTTGAAAACAGTGATAGCGTCCAGATAGGCGAGAAAGTTTATACATTAGGTTATCAAAACGACTTGAGATATAAGGGGACAACTGGCACTCTCGAGGGCAGATACAAAGATGACAAATGGATGCAAATAAAAACCCAGTTTTCCTCTGGGAACGGTGGTAGTCCTCTCCTAAACAGTGAGAGCGAAGTCGTGGGTGTGGTTGCTTATGGTACAGGCTCTGTATTGGGCGGCGATACTGCAACGGTTGCGACTGTAATATCTTCAAACGTGCTTAAGGAATTGCTTGCGCATTCAGGAGAAGTCATGCCTTTGGATCGGTTTCAGAAGCATTCACGGGTCCATGCCTATGCTTTAGAAGCACAAGCAACCGAAAAGGCAGAACTTTATGACAATAGAGGTGCAATAAAAAACTATAACGCTGCCTTGAAACTTAACCCGGATTTGGTTGAAATCTATTCCAGACGAGGCATAGTGAAAACCCGTATTGGTGATATGAGGGGTGCACTTATGGACTTTGATAAAATGCTTAGGATTAATCCTGAGCATATCTTTGCTTATAATAATCGGGCATCAGCGAAAGCCCACCTTGAAGATGCAGACGGGGCACTTGATGACATCAATAAAGCGATTGCACTTGACCCTGAGTATGTAAGAGGGTACGTTAATCTGGGCGGCATAAAACTCCAGATCGCTATAAGTAAGATGGATGCGGAAGATTTTGTTGAAGCAGAGCAATACTATCAAGAAGCGATTGACGCTTATATCAAAGCACTTGGGTTAGATCGGAAAAATCCTATAGCACGCAAACATCTGAGAGACGCTAAACGTATGCTCAAGTTATTAAAATCCCTAAATGAAACAACGTAGCAGGTCAGTTCTCGATTAAAAAGTCTTATCCGTCATTGTCGTTCCAATTTATGAGATGGAACGGCGTTCCCTCTGCTTTTGCTTTTCGGTATTTCTCGATTCTCTGCAACTTCAAAGCCTCAGGCCAGAGCACATATTTTGCTTCGAGAAAGGCGATGTATTCATCTTCATCGCCCGGAAACCTAAAGCCTCCAAACCATAACTTCGTCTCTCCCTTAACAACAGTATCCACCTCTGGGATATCGCCATGTTGTTCGATTAACTCTTCTCTGTAGAGTTTAGCAAACAGTTCTGGATCATCCGTCTCACGCCTCAAAAGGAATACGAAACTTATTGTCTGAATCACGGATTCTCGCAGATTTTAGGTCATTTGTATATCTAACACCTTTCGTAGTGCTGAGTTTACCTATTTTGTCTGTTTACAATTCATTTCGCCCCAATGGGTATAACTTATAGTGGCAGGTATGTTCAGTTTTGTGTAGGCGAGGCGTTTTCGCTTGGATGTTTCCTTTAAAAAACCTCGCTAGCGAGGCGGGTTTGGATATTTATAGATACGAGGGACAGGCACTGAATGGTTTCCCTACTACAAACGCGGTTTTCTGCCAGTCTCAAGTGAGAAGTCGGGATTCGGAGATCCCTCCTACAGGAAGACCAAATGCCCTCCACACGAAAACAAACGCTTTACATTCTCCTAAACCGTGTGTATAATTATAGTAGAGTTGCTACAAGCAAAGGTCTCTCAGGACAACCATACCCTAACTGGCATTGCAGTTGCAACATACCAAATACATAGCACGCCTAATGAAGATTAAGAATTTAATCGGGTAATTTTTACTGATGCCCGGTGTCCCTTCCCAGTAACGGGTGGGAACCCTGGTTAGGAAACTGCACCTACCAGGCCTGGGGGAACATAGAATTACCCAAATATTTTGTTAAACTTCATACGGCGCGCAGAGAAACGCTTAAGTCAAACCCACACTACAATTAAAGAAAAACAAAGATGAAGGGGTGGAGTTTGTTCCGCTCTAATGGAGAAGATATTTTATGGAACTTTATGAAGCCGTCAGCCCACTGGATTTTAGATATTATGGCAGTGATCCCGCTTTTATGAAACGATTGCTGCCGTATGTCTCCGAATCAGGATATGTCACATATCAGGCGAAAGTGGAGGCGGCACTGGTACGCACTTTGGCAAATTACGGAGTCTGCACCTCTGAGATCGCTGATGAGGTGGAACAAGCCGTAGATATGGTAACGGCGGAAGAGGTCTATGAGGAACAGTCTCGTATTCGGCACAATATTCGCTCCCTTGTTAATGTAATCCGGCGGAACATTAGCCCCGAAGCGCGTCCGTATGTCCATCTATTCGCCACTTCTGCGGACATTCTGGATACGGCGACTGCTTTACGGTTCAAGGCACTCACCGAAAACGTTATCATTCCGGATCTGGTTGCCTTGGAACAGCAATTGATTGCTCTGGCGCGTGAGCACGCAGGGACGGTGCAAATTGGTAGGACACACGGTCAACACGCCGAACCGACAACGTTCGGTTATGCCCTGGCACTCTATGTGAGTCGTCTCGGCACCCGAATTGAAGAGATCCACAGAGCCGGACAAAACCTTCGTGGGCAATTCTCAGGAGCAGTCGGTGCGTTCAACGGACTCGCACTGATTCATGAACATCCAGAGCAAATTGAGGCGGATTTCCTCGAACTTCTCGGTTTGAAACCATCCGATACGCACACGTCAACACAGTGTGTAGAACCGGAGTTCATCTCGGATTTGGCGTATCAGATTACGGCGGCATACACAGTGCTTGCGAACTTTGCAGACGATATGCGACACCTCTATCGGACTGAAATCGCTGAGGTCGGCAGGAAGTATAATCCACAGTTGGTCGGTTCATCAACGATGCCCCATAAAGTGAATCCAGAGGCATATGAGAACATCAAAAGTTTGTGGAAGGCGTTCGTGCCGCGTATGCAGACCGTCTTTATGGATAGTATCCTCGAACATCAACGCGACCTGACGAATTCGGCATCAAGCCGTTTTGTGACGGAACTGTTCACGGCGTTCGATTACTCAATCTATCGGCTTCGGCGTGCGTTGGAGGAGATGGATGTCAAAGCGGATAACATGCAACGCAATCTCGCGCTGAGTGCGGAGGATACGATCGCGGAGCCTATCTATCTGCTGATGGCGTATTACGGGTTCCCCGACGCATACGACCATACCCGGAAGTTGATCGGACAGGTGCATGAGACTGGAAAGAGTTTGACGATGTTGTTGTGGGAAGATGAGACGTTTCGTCCATTTCTTGATAAGTTGACGGAACCGCAGCGTGAAGCATTGCGAGATCCGACGAATTATATCGGTGCTTCGGTGCGGCGCACGCATGCAACATGTGACGAATGGGAAAAACGGATTTTGAATTTACCTTGCGGAGGAACAGCGTAAACTTGAACTCTGACGGGCGTTTCTTACATCCGCACTCCACTTCGTTCCGTGCTACGGTTTTTGAAACTTTTTAGATAGGATGCACACAACATCATGACGCTTATGGTGTTGTTAGGAAACCGCACCTACCATGGCAAGGAAATTCTCTCCTCGCCAGCGGCACGGAGGGTTGTTTCGCTAAGCAACTGTCTACATATTTTTTGACTTTACTATAATCAAAGACCTGCCCGTAAGCGTAGCGGAGGGCAGCTCAGAAACCCAATAGTTAAAAAGTGTTTGATATTACCTATTTAGGACGGCGGTGCTTCCGTTTCATCAGACGTTACCCGCGCACATGGACAATAATTGGCTTCCTGCTGATTTTGAGTATCGGTATTTGGTTAGGACAGACGGTTCAGTTCAGCAAAATAACCGATTACTTCCGTTCCTTTACGGAGCGTGAACGGACGGATGCAACAAAATCGGTTGCGCAGGGGATTGAACACCGACAGATACAAGAAAAGGGTGTGCTAACGAACATCCTCGCGGTATCTCCGGATGCTGTGGACATCCGTCCATACCGAGCATTGAGTGCGGGAATCGGGACTGAAACGTTGGTGTCGCTGGCGCGACGACACAAGGCACTCGCTGCGATCAATGGTGGTTTTTTTGAGATGGTGGGGACGTTTCGTGGCGAGTCGGTCGGTGCATTGAAGATTGACGGTGAGTGGGTAAGCGAACCGGAACAGGGTAGAGCAGTAATTGGACTCCGAACGGTTGACGGGAAAATCGAAGCTTACATCGACAGGATCGCGCTCCGACAGGAGCTTGTTCTATCGAGTGAAAAGACATTGCCAATTAACGGTATGAATCGGAACCGTGGCGAAAACGAATTGGTCATTTACCGCCCGCATTTTCATGCAGTGACCTTGACGATGCCCGATGGTGTAGAAACCGTTGTGAGAAACGGTAAGGTCGTTAGTATCCACGACGGACAGGGAAGTTCACGCATTCCTACAGATGGTTACGTCTTATCTGCAAGCGGTAAGAAATGTGGTGAACTTTTATCACATATCGCTGAAGGTGATACGGTTCAGATCCGTGAAACAATCATTCCTGAACGCGTTGGGGACAGTGAGTTATGGGCAAGCTTCGCGCATATTGTCGGCGGTGGTCCGTTACTACTGCAGGATGGCATCGCACTTTCGACGAAATCTTACGCACAAGAGGGTTTTGATAAGGCATTTCACAGTTTCTGGCACCCACGGACAGCAGTTGGTAAAAAGGCGGATGGCACCCTCCTTTTCGTGACAATCACAGCAACAGAGGCAGGCGTTCGACGCGGTGTTATGCTGCCACGGCTTGCGGAACTATTTCTGGAATGGGGTGCGACGGATGCGCTCAATCTTGATGGCGGCAATTCATCCATGTTAGTCATTCGAGATGAGGTCGTGAGTGTGAAACAGAAAGACGCTGTGCCTGATAAACGGGAAGGCGTAAAGGCACCAGCAGAGAAAAAGGCACAATTAGAGAAGAACACGAAGACTGCCCGTGGGAATCGTCGAATTCGTCCAATGCCGAAGCAACAGGGACGCGCAATTTCGGATGCGATCTTGATTTTTTCGCGCTTTTAGGTTATAATAGCGGAAAAATAACGTAAGCACAACAAACCGTTGTTAGTGAATAGCAGAAGAAAAGACGCATTTGGCTACAATAGGAATAGGATGTGTTCCTAAATAGTTCTTTCCCTATGTTTTTCTTGGCAAATCTATGTTTCTGTGGTATAATGATAGCATGAAACACTATAAGACACCACGAGAAACATCGGAGATTCTCGGTATTTCTATAGACAGACTCCGACGCTTAGCAGAGAACGGCACCCTCTCTACTATTAGAACGCCAGGGGGACAAAGGCGTT